>JBJFGR010000108.1:0-8522 GCA_051892875.1 Succinivibrionaceae bacterium | reverse complement strand
TATCTGATAATATTCATTATTTAAATAATGAATATTATCAGAAATATACATTACCCAGAAATGGTTTAGATAGAGCCGCTGGATTCGAATATATAGGTGATACTTGTAAACTTCAAGTTAGCACCGACTTCATTTCTGAATGCGATGAATTAGCTGAGGAATGTGATGGATACATATATGTCGATGAAACTATGCAAGCTAGAAGAGAATTCTATAAAGTGTTAAATATAATAATGGATAGTGAGGAAATATAAATGAGTAAGAATAGAAGAAAACATATAGAACCAAAAATTACAATAACAGAAATCCCAAGATGGATTATAGTAAATAATAACAAGTATCTAGATTATACTTTGGTAAATTCTGATGAGGCTTTCGAAAACTTTATTGAAAACCAAACTAGAGAAACTTATCTTTATTTCCCTAGAAATGAACAAGATAAAAAAGACCTAGAACAATGTAGAGAATTGCACCGAATTAATGAACCTGTTATTGGAAGAGATAGAGTGGTTGCTCAATTCTTAGGAGAATCTAAAACTCACCCTGATAATTATCTTATCAAAGTCATAGATTCTAGTTATTATTCTAAATTAAGTAGTCCTGTGATTAAAGTTAACGGTATGTGTGTGATAAATGAAGACAAGAAAGAAATCTTTATCACTAGAATACAAAGATTAACTTTAGGTGATGGTCAAATAGAAATGTAATAATTTAATTTATTACTAACTATTTAGTAATTCCAAATTATTAATCATTTCTTTTCATATTCAAATAATTATTTTGGCAGTGCATTATGCACTGCCACTTTCTTTTTTTGTTTACTTACTATAGAATAAAGGAACTGGTTCGTTACTAACTGATGGTTTATCAATAGTATAATTAGTAGGTTCGTTTATGTCATTTCTAAAGTTATTCATTTTCTCTTTTAGTATGGTTTGTAATTGATGAAGTTGTTCAACTTGTTGTTCTTCGCTATATCCCATATCTATTTGAATATATTTTTTCTCTAATACATCTTTATATTGTTGATTCATATTACCCTCTAGAGTGAGCTGTTCTAATTGATATAACTTATCTAAGAGTTCTTGATCTACATCATACTGTTCTATAAATTGTTTATAGTATCCATATACCTTGTCTACTGGTATAAATATATATTGAGAATGAACTAATTCGTGTACAGTTTCGGATAGAGGAATAAGTCCAACCATTAAACAATAATGAAGATATATAACCTCATAAGCCACTGCTTCTATATACATGCATTCACCATTTTTCATTCTTTTATTAATTACAGTAGAGCATATATCTCTTAATGTAAATGGAGAATGATGTATTTCTATTCTAATCTTAAAAGTATTCTCATTAGTAATATTATTTAAGAAAGCACATCTATTCATATTAACATTCTCTCTTAAAAAAGAAACAAGATTACGATATTCAATAGAATTACGAACAAATCTTTCTAAATCAACAATAAACTTTTCTTTATCTTTAGGATCAAGTAAATCATAATCTTGATCTTCGTATGGAGGTATAGGATTAGGAATCTCTATAACATCTCTAGCATCATAATTAATTTGCATCAAACTATCTTGAGCAATCATAATATCTCTCCTTTCTAATACATATATAGGTAGCGTTTGCTACCTATATATTTCTTATGATCTATAACAATAATTGTATATTTCATCTTGTATATATTGTTCTAGATGAACAAGCATTTGCTCACCGCTATCTAAAGTTAATGATACATCTCTACCATTATTTACAATCATAGCAGATTCGTATAAGCAACCAAATGTATCTAATATACTTTTTACATTAGCAGACTCTTCTTTAATATATGAAGTTACTTGTTCATTTAATATTGGAATCAATAAACCATTTTCTTTTAAAACTGCAGACTCTTTAATATGTCCTTGAGCTTCTCTTGGATCAATTAACTTATCTGTGTATGCCATCTTATGAGATGGGAATATTACATGGTCCCAAGTGATAATACGAATGTTCTTTACAACACATTCTCCTGATTTAGTTCTATCTACCTTACCTAAAGCTCTTAAACTAAATGCAGGTTTACAACCCTCTAAAAGATCCATATTGAATGCTCTTCCTAAATCATTATTAGTACCATGGAAATTTGCTTTTATAAGATTTTTATCAATCCAAATCTTATCAAATTGAACACAACACTTTACTGGATCTATAACAGATTGAATAGATAGTTCAGTAGAAGATGGGTGACCAGCATGACCTCTCATATTACCAGTAGGAATAAGTTCTTTTTGAATTCTATCTCCCTCTACTTCTGGTCTCATATCAGCTTCTAAATATGTACGTCCATTTCTATTTCTACGACCTAAGTCTTGAATAACTCCAGTAGCGTAAGCTTTTTGATTTGTTATATTAACTATATTTGAATCTGATTCAGTAACAGTTTCGTGAATAATAGTACCTATAACTTGTGAACGATTACTCATAAAAATTCCTCCTTATATTATAAATTAATATTATGTTCCTGTGGATAAAATTAGGAGGAATTACAAAAAATAAAAGTGCTGTTTATTAAACAGCACTTTTATGTTGATAGGGGTTTATAAGTTTTTGAACTTTTTAATATCTACGATAATATCGTATATTTTTTCAAGTTCTTCTTGACTTAAATTACTTAGTTGAAAATTTATAGCGTCTTTAATATAACTAGGATTGTTATCTTTATCATACCATAAATCTCCAGCTTTTATGAACTCATCTAAAGACATATCAAGAGCCTTTAAAATTTTGTCCACAGTACTAAGGGTAGGACTTTTTAATCCTCTTTCAAGATGTCCTAAAAAAGCAGGATTTAGTCCAGCTTCTAAAGCCATCTTTTCTTGGGACCATCCTTTTGATGTGCGGACAGTCTTGAGAGTAGTCCCAAAGTCAAATGGAAAATAGCTCATCGTTTTCACCTCCAATCCATTTATCAGTCATGTAAGTTCAATTTATTATACCTTTGTATAATCTATCTCTTACGCTTCAATAATATATAACCATAATAATTATAAATTACATATCCTTAACATCTTAATAAATCTACGTAAAGCGGTGATTCAAATATGTCTAATAAAGTAGATGTAAATTTTGACATTAAACGAGAAGAGTTTATTAAAACTCTTGCTTCAATGAGTGTAACTGAAATCAATGATTTTATAAAAAAGAATGGTAAACAACCAAAACCTGTTAATCTTTTCTATAGTAAAAGAAAAGAAGAATATACCGGAGGTAATAAAAATGATTAACAACAATGAAGAATTAACTGTAAATGATTTGATTAATGATATCAAATCTAATATCAAACAAGCTTCTGCTTCTAATCGTGATGAGGTTAGAGTTATGAGAGCTATGCTTAACGATACATCTTTTATGGTTTCAACCTATTCAAATACAGGTGTAGAACAACACTGTCCTGCACAAAACTTTAGAAACATGTTATCTAACATAGTTTCTTCTACTACTAATATTTCTAAAGCTGAAGCTACAAATTTAGTAGAAAATTATGAATGTAAAAAGTCCGATGCTGAAACTATGATTTCAATATCTAAAGACTTTATTAACACTACATTAAGAACTGGTAGGAAAATTGCTTTAGGTGGTACAGAGAAATCAAATATCTCACTACAACTTAAAGAAGTTCCTACTACTACAAAGAGTTATCCAACTAAAGTAATTCATGATAATGGTGATATCGAATATGTAAAATCTCAAAAGACTGTTCTAGGTCATGAGACATTAAAAATATCAGCTCCATGTCCATCTTGGATAACTGAATAATTAATTTGTTATAATCAATCAATAGTTATAAGTCACTGTTTGGCCAAAGATTAAAACTACCGAGTTTATCGGATTCGTATGAAAACTTTTTGTAATCTAATTATGACAAACAAACTTATATGAGATTGTTTATATATAAAATATTAATGTAATCAGGTATAGCCAATAATTTATGTATTTAGGTACAGAAAGGCAAAGTGTATGATCACACTTTGAATTAATAATGTGTAGAAGAGTATTGTAATTATTTTCCCAGCGCTGAAAAGCGCTGGGCTTTTTCTTGTTTATTTAATTACTAAATATTTAAATGATTCTCCAATAGATTCTGATGAGGAATCTGCTAGAGATCTGTTAATAATATATTTCTTTTGTTTATATAAATATGATAATTCAGTATCTATATCAGATTGAATATCAGATCTTTCGTCAGCCAATGCTCTAGCATCTTTTAAAACAGAAAGAAGAATTTCTATATTGGAATCGAATAAGTTATAAGCTTGTTCATACTTATACTTATCTGAAGTTTCTACTGTTGCTTCAGGTACATATTGAGTAGCATTACAGAAATTGTCTACAGTAGTGCTGTTATCTTGCATTGCTAGCTCGGCAAAGAAATCTGCTTGATCTGCAAAATGCTCATAGAATGATTGGGATAAATCGTGAATATTCTTAAACTTTCTTCCTACTGCATGTAAGTGAATATGATGCATATTATTACCTACAACAATATAAGCATAAGCAACTTTAGCTAGTTTATTATACAAACCTTCTCCACTAGATGATGGAGATTCATCATCACCTGTTTCAGAATCTCCAAGATAATCATTATCAGAGTCGTCGGAAGAATCAGATCCATCACCCAAGTAATCATTATCAGTTCCTTTTGATTTATCTTTCTTATCTTCTTTTTCTTCTTTAACATCATCGATAGCCTCTTCCATTTCTTTATCTTTCTTATCTTCATCATCTGCTTCAAGATAAATATTATATCTCCTCATATCAGTATCCTCCTTTAGCTTTTTAAATTGTTTATTAATTTCTTTATCATGGTTAAATATAGGTTCCATTAATTGATACTTTAAATCACCATGACAAGTATATAGAATGAAAGATTGATATAATCCAGATAAAACTTGCGGATTTTCAACTTTTTTAGATTCATCGACAAATTTCTTAACATTACGTCTTGCTCTCTCTAATTCTAGTCTAACTTCTTTCTTCATTTTTGGATCTATAGCATTGTCATTTAAATCATTTTCTAAAGAATCCAATATTCCTACAACTCTTGTTCCACTTCCTGGATGGCAATCTAATACATTAGATATTAATGTAAAAGGGAATGCTATTACACCATAAAAATGCCCAACTATAGGAACTTTTCTAATATAATAACCCAATCCTGTCCATCTCTCATTAGAATCAAATTTTAATAACCCAGTAGATAGATCTGCACCAAATCCGTAGTAACTAGCAAATTTATCGGCTATTTGTTCACCGCCATAATTATATGCGTCAAATGGAAGATGGAAAAGACCTCCAAAAGATAAAATTTTATTAATAGCTCCGATTATTTCTAAAGGTAATATAGATTGAATCATGTTCATTATATTACTAGGAATTGATCGTAAAAACATTATAAGAGAATAAAATTGCTGAACTGCTTTATTATCTAATGCATTATTAAATATCTTAGATAAATTTGCTACAACCTGATTACTCAACACACCTATAGTAAATATATCTTTAATTACTGCTCCTACATTTCCTGTTAATAAGGACATTACTTCACTTACTACTAAAAGTGTATTGGTAACATTTTTCAAGCAATACATATTCCCTGATATGTAATCTTGAAAATTATGTCCTATTTCATGAAGTACTACACCAAATATTTCATCATCAGTAAAAGAGTTATTTAGCAACAATCCTGTAGGCATTATTAAAATTATTCCGACTTGAGCAGAATCGGTAAATTTGTATCCTTTATTAGTAACTTTTATAGCTTTCTTTGGATCAGCTTCTCTAAAGAAAACATTTAAAGTCATCATGTTAACCATATCATCATATGTTACTAATAATGACAATGAATATATATTAAACTCTTTAGCTAATTCATCTCTGAATTCGATAAAATCTGGATCAGATTCGCATCCTACACTAGCAGTAAATATCTTTCTGTCAGTAGCGTATTTACGTCTAAATCTAACAAGAGCATTATAAGATTTAGTCAAATGCTCAGTTCTTCCAAAATAAACTTCGTTTAAAACTTGTAATTCATTATTCAATATTTACACCTCCTATTTATTTGCTTGATTGATTAACAAAGTAAAGTATGTTAATACAGCTCTATTATAACTTAACTTGGTAGCTAATCTACTCTTACGCCTATTATAAGACATACTATTTTCAGATAATAGTTTTTCTATTATCTCATTCTGCCTTAAGACATTCTTGTCTTTACTGTTAGGTTTAGCTTTAACAGTAAACGATATAAACTCTATATCTCTTACATCTTTAGTTTTACTATTCTCAAAATAAATAGTAACTATAAGAGATATTAACTCATTTATAATATCTAAGTTCTTTGGATTCTTTACTATGGATTCTATAATAGACTTAATTTCTTCAGTCTTAATATTAGAATCTGAACACATCTTACACAATCTATAATCTACGTCATGAGATGCTATGTAAGTCATAGTCCTTTGAGTAACAGCTGCTATCTTGGTAGAATCGTTTTCAGTAAGTCTAAAGTTATCTTGAGACATATCATCACTTTCATATGTAAGATAATTTCTGTTTTCATAACAACGGTAATATATCTCTGCTGTATTTTGTATGAAAGATTTGATTCTCATATGAAGTTGTTGTATTAGATATACATATTCTTCATCATCAGTATCACCTTTTAGTTTATCACAATAAGTATTAATCCATGTATCACCAATACGTTTAATAGCTCCGACTACATTACCTGCAATCTTAAGATCAAATTTATTGCTTAATTCATTATTAACTACATAATCACATACAAATCTATAGTCTGCTGGTACAGCAGTAGGATAACTTCCATAATGAATAGATGGATAAAAATTTCCTGAAAAAGAAAGATATATGATAGCAAGATCAAGATTCTTTTCATCTTTCTTGTTCAAGAAATATTTAATACAACACATTCCTAATACAGTTACAGGAGACTTAGCTGCTCTTGGATTAAAATTAGGAATTTGACCATAATAAGTATTATTAATAATCTCTTGTATCTCTGCTTCTTTGACATTTAAAGCAGCATAAAATTCGTCAGCATCTTGCTGACCATACAACATTCTTGTTGCTGGGAAAGTATCATAGAGTCCTGTAGATCTAGCATTCATAAATCTACTTATCATATTTTTATACTTATTTAGATTTTTACTTAAAGCATCCTTTACCTTAGGATATATCTTCTTGTCTATTTCACTTGTCATTTTTGACGACATGTACCCTCACCTCCAATTTACATTTATTATGATGTTTCAATGTACCATATGAAGACAAAAAATAAAGTTATACTACAAAAAGAATTTTAACAATTTTATAAATCAATAGTAAGGAGGATCATAATATGAACGCTAAAAGAAAGAAAGCTGAAGCTTTGATTTATAAGTTCTTTGATGCTATAGATCCAAGTAAAGCTAATACTCAATTTTACAAGGAAATGTTTGCTAAGATGAGTGATGATCAATTCTTAGCCTTTTGTAAGAGAAGATATCCATTTAGACTACAACAGTCTGTATTTGAAAATGAAATCAATAATGCTAAATGTCTTAATGGTTTAAAAGCTATTAATGTACCAGCATTGGAAAAAATCTATTATCCTCAGTTGTATAGAAATAAAGATGGTGTTCCAGTAAGTACTATTAATGAAGCTATGGTTGGATATTTACCATTAAAGAAACTAAAACAGTTTGTTTCTAAGAAATCTGGTTATAATACTAATATCGATACAAGAAATCCTAAGACTGGCCAAATTGTTGGTAATGCTAAAGGTGTAGAATCAGATAGAGAATTAGAAACTCTTGTGCTTCAAAATATGGATAGTACTATAAAAGAATTCACTCGTGCTAAGGGTGATGATATGGAAGCAAAAAATAAAATGTATACTGCTATAAATACAACTGGTCAAGTATCTCTTAAAGATCTTGAATCTTCTAAATCATCTCAAGTAGCTAGAACTACAGTAGATGTATATTTAATAGGAAGTGGTATAATGACTAACTTACTTGAAGAAGATTATATGACTCCATATACATTATCAGAAAGAAAAATGAGAATAGATAGATCATAATTTTTAGTAAAAAAGAAACCGCTGGCGAGAGGCGGTTTCTTTTTTATGTTTATAAACTACGCTTTTTCTTAGCGCAATCTATTACTAAAGATTCAAATTGATATACATTAACTGTTGACTCATGAACCCACATACGAGTGTAAGACTCATTATCCCATCCTGGTATTTCGTTTGGCCAGAACTTGCCAAGGATGACTCTTGAGTCATCAGTATCGATAATATACATACCGCCATGTTGTCGATATGATGAGCCAAGCTCATCTGCGATATCTTTAGCGATATCGCTAATTGCACCGATAGTGTCAGCAATAGTATATTTATCAACAGGAGTTATGTCGACATTAAAGTCAACATAAGATACTAAACTTCCACTTTCTAC
>JBJFGR010000107.1:0-40341 GCA_051892875.1 Succinivibrionaceae bacterium | reverse complement strand
ATTTTTATTTAATAATTTTGATATAAATCACAATTATTAAATATTCAATTCAACTACTGAATGTAGGTTTCAGAAATTTTACATGTAATTATTTGCTTGTGAAAAATAGCATATTTATTCATAATTAATATGTTTTAAAAGCGAAAGGTAAGATAAAAATGGGCCGTTAAATATAGCTTTAATAATTATACTTTCTTCAAGTTTTGATACTCCATCTAGTGATGTTATTTTAAATTTCATTTTTACAGTTCTTGAAATTCTGAAGAATACCTATTCATATTGATTTGCTAAATTTCTTTTTTTATAAACATTCCTCGTATATAAGCATCCCAAAAGCATATATAATTACATACTTATGAAGATTTTGAATTGTTTTTAGTCTGTCGTCTTGAGCATATTGTTCAAGTTGTAATTTAGTAGCAGTCTTTAAAGCTTCCACCGTCTTTTCTTTTGTTGTGTCTTTATGAACTGCAGTTTCTCTATGATACTTAAATTCTATTAAGAAAGATGGCTTTTGTTTATGGTCGTTTATAATTACTAGATCAGCTTTTTCATTTGTTAGTTCTTTATTTTTTCTGATTTCATATTCTACATAGGTGTTACAATGTTTTAAGTTTGTTAATATCAGTGTACCTGCTATTGATACAATTGATCTTTCAGTAACATCTTTTTCATTTGCAGGAATAATACCTGTAATTACTCTATTCATATGTGATATTAGCTTTGTTATATTTCCATCTTCTTCTAAGGAACAAAGATCATTAAAGCTACTAGAAAGTGCATTTTTTGCAAAGAATGTAGATACATAGTACTGCATAAACATCCTTTTATAATTTAGATTAGGAACTCTAAATACTAAATTACCATACTTGTCTAAACCATATGTTAAATATCCTAGATAAAAGAGCATTGATACTCCTTCACCTCGAGTATATTCCCTTTCTATATTGATATTTAGATTCTCCACTAGAGGACAATCGATATATGATTCATTACCATTTTCATTATCCACTTGAGCAATGCTTTTTATAATTTCTAAACGTCCATCTTTATTTATGAGATTCATTAGATTAGAAAATTTAAATATATCTAAATTAGTATTGGCATCATCATAATTATTTGAGAGTTTACTATTTGAAATAACTCGATTGAGGTAATTTATCGACATAGATGCATTAAATAAATGATTCTTGTAATCTTCACAAAATGCATAACCATCAAAGTATGTTTTCATCTTTTCAATTAATTCATCTTCTGTAAATATACCTTCATATTTACTCATATCCATTGTTAGATGAATTAATTCTCTTAACTCTTCTTCTGTAAAACCTATCATTTCATTAAAGTCAGGTTCTTGAGATATATTATCTGAGTTAAATCCTGATGTTACAGAATTTATCATAATAGAGGAAACACCAGTTATAAAGAATCTTGATATAGCAGAATTTGGATTGTTAGATTCAGCTTTTAACATTGCATAAAAATTCTTTACAAAACCATCAGCAGATGTCATTTCCTTAAATTGAGAAATATTTGTTGCTAAAACATCATTTGCGAAGTTGTCATATTCATCTATTATTATAAAAATTTTGTCATTCTTTGATTTTCTTTTTGCCTGAAAATCTGTAAAAAAGAAGTTAATTAATGATGATGAATCAGAAGTATTATTATCTAATTCTATATTTAAAAAATTATAATTTGAACAAAAACGTAACAAAGAATTTTTTATGTTATCAAAAAAATTTTGTTCTAAATTTTTAGAATTAATTCCTGAAAAATCTAATCTTAAAATATAATAAGAATTTCTGGTGGGTGTTGGATTTTTACCTATATATGTATTACCAAATAATCTCTCAAAATCATCCCTAGTATTTACATCATAGTATTGAGCTAAAATATCAGTAAAAAGTGTTTTACCAAATCTTCTTGGACGTAAGAATAATGGAACTTTTATATACTTTGTTTCTATAAGCTCTATAAACGGTGTCTTATCTATATATGCAAAATTATTTGTTATAAGTTCATTATAACAGCTTATTAATTTAGGTAATTTTTTAAGATTCATACAATCGTCCAAATATTTAAACATCAATACTTGTATTATAATATATACAACAAAATACTAATACGCAAAATTTATATATAAATTATAGATATTCTTCATACATAAGTTCACCAAAAGCATATATAATTATATACTTATGAAGATTTTGAATTGTTTTTAGTCTGTCGTCTTGAGCATATTGTTCAAGTTGTAATTTAGTAGCAGTCTTTAAAGCTTCCACCGTCTTTTCTTTTGTTGTGTCTTTATGAACTGCAGTTTCTCTATGATACTTAAATTCTATTAAGAAAGATGGCTTTTGTTTATGGTCGTTTATAATTACTAGATCAGCTTTTTCATTTGTTAGTTCTTTATTTTTTCTGATTTCATATTCTACATAGGTGTTACAATGTTTTAAGTTTGTTAATATCAGTGTACCTGCTATTGATACAATTGATCTTTCAGTAACATCTTTTTCATTTGCAGGAATAATACCTGTAATTACTCTATTCATATGTGATATTAGCTTTGTTATATTTCCATCTTCTTCTAAGGAACAAAGATCATTAAAGCTACTAGAAAGTGCATTTTTTGCAAAGAATGTAGATACATAGTACTGCATAAACATCCTTTTATAATTTAGATTAGGAACTCTAAATACTAAATTACCATACTTGTCTAAACCATATGTTAAATATCCTAGATAAAAGAGCATTGATACTCCTTCACCTCGAGTATATTCCCTTTCTATATTGATATTTAGATTCTCCACTAGAGGACAATCGATATATGATTCATTACCATTTTCATTATCCACTTGAGCAATGCTTTTTATAATTTCTAAACGTCCATCTTTATTTATGAGATTCATTAGATTAGAAAATTTAAATATATCTAAATTAGTATTGGCATCATCATAATTATTTGAGAGTTTACTATTTGAAATAACTCGATTGAGGTAATTTATCGACATAGATGCATTAAATAAATGATTCTTGTAATCTTCACAAAATGCATAACCATCAAAGTATGTTTTCATCTTTTCAATTAATTCATCTTCTGTAAATATACCTTCATATTTACTCATATCCATTGTTAGATGAATTAATTCTCTTAACTCTTCTTCTGTAAAACCTATCATTTCATTAAAGTCAGGTTCTTGAGATATATTATCTGAGTTAAATCCTGATGTTACAGAATTTATCATAATAGAGGAAACACCAGTTATAAAGAATCTTGATATAGCAGAATTTGGATTGTTAGATTCAGCTTTTAACATTGCATAAAAATTCTTTACAAAACCATCAGCAGATGTCATTTCCTTAAATTGAGAAATATTTGTTGCTAAAACATCATTTGCGAAGTTGTCATATTCATCTATTATTATAAAAATTTTGTCATTCTTTGATTTTCTTTTTGCCTGAAAATCTGTAAAAAAGAAGTTAATTAATGATGATGAATCAGAAGTATTATTATCTAATTCTATATTTAAAAAATTATAATTTGAACAAAAACGTAACAAAGAATTTTTTATGTTATCAAAAAAATTTTGTTCTAAATTTTTAGAATTAATTCCTGAAAAATCTAATCTTAAAATATAATAAGAATTTCTGGTGGGTGTTGGATTTTTACCTATATATGTATTACCAAATAATCTCTCAAAATCATCCCTAGTATTTACATCATAGTATTGAGCTAAAATATCAGTAAAAAGTGTTTTACCAAATCTTCTTGGACGTAAGAATAATGGAACATCTAATCCCTTATCTTCAATTAGTTCAATAAATCTTGTTTTATCAATAAAAGCAAAATTTCTTTCAACAAATTTTGTATATTGACTAATTAACTTTGGTAATAATTTTAATTTCATTTCATAGTCCAAATACTTTAAAATCAATCCTTGATATTATAACATATACAACCCAAAGTATAATACGCATAACTAAGCAAATTTGCGAAAGATTTATTATAAAAAATACAGAATTTGCGGACTATACAGATGTTAGGAAAGTGAATTAGCCATTTTTGTTTTTTCCTGTCACCGTACTGATGAGATAACCCTCGGAGTATCTAACATGAGTTAAAACTTTGAAAGTTTGTAAAAAAGATAGTTATAAAGGTTGATTAAAGAAAAAGGTTAAATATGATTAAGAAAGTAAAATAAAACTAGTAAAGATTAAGAATATATTCCACTATGTATTAATTGGTATTAAAAAAACAATGCATAATGCTTTCAAATTAAACATTAGTATCTTTAAAGATTTTAAAGTTTTTATGAAACAAATTACAAAAATTTAGGATATATTAGATATAAAAAACATGATAACTCACAAAATCAAAAAAATATAACAATTATCATTATTTTAAAGTTAAAATATTATTGTATTTAAGTTATTTTTGATTTTTGGGGGTTAAATGTTAATGGATGCTACAACTTTATTAGAAAGTATAAAAAGTTTCTCAGAAAAAAAAAGTATAAAAATTGCAGAAGTAGATAGATCGGAAATTGTTTTTCTAATCCCCAAAAGTGTTTGTGTTGGTGAGAAGTTAGTTTTATTTAAAGATATTGTAGCAGATCCTGATACTTTGGTTTATGGAGAAGGTTTTCAAATGCTTTCTCAGCGATCTGGAACATTTAGAAATTTTAGAAATGTGGGGCGTTGTCCTGATGATGAGTATCCTTATTGCCTAGAGAAAAATGAAACAAATGGTAAAACTGCTTATAACTATATTATTTATTATAATAGATTTGAATTAAAATGGGTTCTTGTCGGTTTTTCATCTTCATTTAGTCATGTAGGACAGTTTTTAGTATTTCCTGATGGTTCTATAGAAATATCTATTTTGCTTGAGGGTAATGAGTTCAATAAAAATGAGAATTATTTTATTTCAGAATATTTTTTGGTTTTAGAAGATAGTAGTCGGCAGAATTTATTAAAGATATTTGCGATATATCTTAATAAACATCACAAAAAACTAAATTACTTAGAAACAACTCCCAAAGGTTGGTGTTCATGGTATTGGTTTTATGCAAATGTTTCTTGTAATGATATTTTTGATAATCTAAATAATATGGATTATTTCAAAGATTATAACGTAAATTTAGATTTTCTACAGATTGATGATGGATATCAGAAACATATTGGCGATTGGTTAATACCAGGAGATAAATTCCCTTTAGGTTTAAAACATGTTGTTGATGTTATTAAACAGAAGGGTAAAGAACCTGCTATATGGGTAGCGCCGTTTATAGCAAGTAAAGATTCTGAATTATTTAAAAACCATCCTGAGTATTTTGCAAAGGATAAAGATGGTAATGTGGTTAGTTCAGACCAGGTATATTATCAAGGTTGGAGAGAAACACCTTGGTATATGTTGGATTTTTCAAATGAAGAAGTTCAAGAATATATTAAAAAGGTTTTTACCTATTTTTACAAAGAACTTAATATAAAATATTTCAAGCTAGATGCTTGTGCGTGGGGAGCAATTAAGGGGCTACGTTTTAAAAGTGGTATATCAAGAATTGAAAACTATCGTTTAGGTATGGAAATAATTAATACTGTTGTTGGTGATGATGCTTTTATTCTTGGGTGTAATGCACCTATGTGGCCATCTCTTGGTTTGTTTCACGGAATGCGTATAACTGATGATGTTGAACGTAATGTTAAAAGATTTGCTCAACTAGCCAATGAACAGCGTTATAGATTATGGATGAATCGTGAACTTTGGTTAAATGATCCTGATTGTTTATGTCTTTTTGATTTAAATAATCAAAAAGCAGATTTTTATGATTATAAATTACATTTATGTACTATATTGCTTTCAAACGGAATTTTTATGCTAGGAGATCAGTTGTCTTTATATAAAAATTCATATCAATTAGAATTTATAAAAAAAATTCTTATGGTTTATTCTTGGAATAAGAAAGTATTATATAATGATGAATTGAACCATTTTATAATAACAAATATTGATACAAATGAAAGAATTGAAATATATTATAACTTTGATATATGTATAAAGAAGTTACAATTAGGTGATTGTATAGAATTTTTTGAAGAGATTCCTTTAAAAACTTATATTTTATATGAAAATCGAGCTGTTGCAGTATATTATAAAGAATGATTTTGATGAAAAATTTGAATGAGATTTTATCTGATTTTTTGTATAAAGTTATTGAATGAAAGCATTATTTTACATTTTGAATCAAGAAAAATAATATCTTTCAACAAAAAAATCTTTTATCATAGGATATGATACGAGTAAGATTAGCTAAAACCTACCATAGGCATTACTCTGTTTCTTCCTAATTTTTTTGCTTGATAAAGCTGTGAATCAGCCTTCTTAATGATTTGTTCAGCGGTTTCTCCATTATTAAATGTAGCAACACCAAAAGAGGCTGTTACACATTTAAGGCTAGTGTTATTTTTTTGATCGCGTATTGTTATTTTTTCGATATTAGTACGACATACATCCGCAATTTTTATGGCTATAGATAAGGATTTATTAGGAAGAAGAATAGAGATTTCTTCGCCACCATATCTATAAACATGACCTATATTTTGTATTCTATCCTTTAATACTTTAGAGATTCCTTTTAAAGCTTGATCACCTATAACATGACCGTAAGTGTCGTTTATTACTTTAAAGTGATCAATGTCTACCATAATTAAAGCAAAGTTAACGCCATTATTAATAAGCTGGTTTAATTCAGAATCAAAAGACTTTCTATTAAGTAATTGTGTTAACCCATCTCTTGTGGAATCGTCTTTAACTTTTGCTAATTCTTGTTTTAATCGTGTGATTTCAGATTGAGCTTTTACTAACTTTTCAGTAAAGAGTTTTGTAGATCTTTTTATGTTTTTAGAATTTGTGACGATATTATTTACTAAAAGCATAATGTCATCGATTGATAAACTGTTTTCATTATAGTTTTCCAATTGATTGAAATTTTTATTTAGTATATTGTCAAATTTTGAGGTGTCATTGATAGTATCATCAACAGTATTTGTTAATTCTAAAATCATCGCCTCAAGACTTTTCTTTAGCTTATTTGTATTTCTTTGATTATCATTGGCAATATAATTTTCATAAAGTTCAGAACTTGTTGTGGGTGAACATATGGCGTCATTTTCTAAAATACTATCTAAATTTTTGTTAAGTTCACTATTCGTTTTTGAGACATACGTGTACCAAACAGCATAATGTTCAGGTGTTGTAGGAATGCGGTATTTTCCCATTAGTGGTATAACTTTTTTCATATTTTTTAATGATGTAGCCAAATCATCATTACTCATAAAATAACCTCTATAATATCTCAAAAATCAAAAGTCAATAATTTTAATGTAAAAGAATAAGAATTTAAGACTTGAATATTTTGCAATATAGTATAAAATACACAAAATTTAACAAAAATTTTTGCATCTTTGAGAACAAGTGCAAGAATTTAAATAAGATTAGTCTCAATGTAAATTATTCTGGAGGTCATCTTGACTCATTCTGCATTACTCGTGTTAGAAGATGGCACAGTATTCAGAGGTGTTTCATTTGGCGCAAAAGGGTGCGCTGTCGGTGAAGTTGTTTTTAACACCTCTATGACAGGGTATCAGGAAATCTTAACTGATCCTTCCTATTCCAAACAAATTGTAACACTTACTTATCCTCATATTGGTAATTATGGTTGTAATCCTGAAGATGAAGAATCTTCTATGATTCACGCTCAAGGACTTGTAATTCGTGATTTACCACTGTTAGCTTCTAACTTTAGAAGTAAAACTAGCCTATCTGATTACTTAGTTAGTCATAATATAGTCGGTATCTGTGACATTGATACACGTAAATTAACCCGAATTTTACGCGAAAAAGGCGCTCAAGCAGGTTGTATCATGACAACTGACAACTTGGATGAGGCAGAAGCTTTACGTTTAGCAAGGGAATTTCCTGGTTTAAAGGGTATGGATTTAGCCAAGGTTGTAACTTGCAACTCTAAATATGAGTGGACAGAAGGTGTTTGGACGCTTGGTAAAGGTCATAACAAACAAGAAGCAAAAGATTTACCGTATCATGTAGTTGCTTACGATTTTGGTGCGAAGCGAAATATCTTAAGAATGCTTGCTGAAAGAGGTTGTCATTTAACTGTAGTTCCTGCAACAACATCAGCAGAAGAAGTTTTTGCTTTAAATCCAGATGGGGTGTTTTTATCAAATGGCCCAGGTGACCCTGAACCATGTGAATATGCACAAAATGCTATAAAAGTATTTTTAGATAAAGGGATCCCTTTATTTGGTATCTGCTTAGGTCATCAGTTATTAGGTTTAGCTAGCGGTGCCAAAACTATTAAGATGAAGTTTGGTCATCATGGAGCTAATCACCCAGTTAAGGATGTTGAACATAACACTGTTATGATTACATCACAAAACCATGGTTTTGCAGTTGATAAGGATACATTACCAAATTGTTTAAAGGTAACTCATGTTTCTTTATTTGATGGTTCATTACAGGGTATGCATCGTATAGACAAACCTGCATTCAGCTTCCAGGGACACCCTGAAGCTAGTCCTGGTCCTCATGATGCATCTGGTCTTTTTGACCATTTCATTGATTTAATCAAGGAATATCGTCAAGGAAAGTAAATGGCAAAGCGTACAGATATAAAGAGTATATTAATACTTGGAGCTGGTCCGATAGTAATCGGTCAAGCTTGTGAATTTGACTATTCAGGTGCTCAAGCGTGTAAGGCTTTGAAGGAAGAAGGTTATAGAGTAATTCTAGTAAACTCAAATCCTGCTACCATCATGACTGACCCTGAAATGGCTGATGCTACCTATATTGAACCGATTAATTGGCAAGTAGTTAGCAAAATTATTGAAAAAGAACGTCCAGATGCTATTTTACCAACTATGGGTGGTCAGACAGCATTAAACTGTGCTTTAGATTTAGCCAATAATGGTGTTCTTGATAAATTCGGTGTTGAAATGATTGGTGCAACAGCTGATGCAATAGATAAAGCTGAAGACCGTGATCGTTTCGATAAAGCAATGAAAAATATTGGGTTATCATGCCCAAGAGCTGGTATCGCTCATAGTATGGAAGAAGCATGGAAAGTTCAGAGTGAAGTTGGATTCCCATGTATTATTCGTCCGTCATTTACAATGGGTGGTTCAGGCGGTGGTATTGCATATAATCCTGATGAATTTGAAGAAATTTGTAATAGAGGTTTAGATTTATCACCAACTCATGAATTATTAATTGATGAGTCTTTAATAGGTTGGAAAGAATACGAAATGGAGGTTGTTCGCGATAAAAACGACAACTGTATTATTGTATGTTCAATCGAAAATTTTGACCCTATGGGGATTCATACTGGTGATTCTATAACTGTTGCTCCTGCACAAACATTAACTGATAAAGAATATCAGATTATGCGTGATGCTTCTATGGCAGTTTTAAGAGAGATAGGTGTTGAAACTGGTGGTTCTAACGTGCAGTTTGGTATTAATCCAAAAGATGGACGTATGGTAATCATTGAAATGAACCCGCGCGTTTCTCGTTCATCTGCATTGGCATCAAAAGCAACAGGTTTCCCTATTGCTAAGATTGCTGCTAAACTGGCTGTTGGTTATACGTTGGATGAATTACACAATGATATTACTGGTGGAAAGACCCCAGCATCATTTGAACCATCTATTGACTATGTAGTAACTAAAGTACCTCGCTTCAACTTTGAAAAGTTTGCTCAAGCAAATGATCGATTGACAACACAAATGAAGTCAGTTGGTGAAGTAATGGCTATTGGTAGAAACTTCCAAGAATCATTACAAAAAGCTTTGAGAGGTTTGGAAATTGGAAAGAGTGGTTTGGATCCTGAAATTAAGTTAAGTGATGCAAATGCTCGTACAATTATTGAACATGAATTACAAGAAGCTGGTTCTCATAGAATTTGGTATTTAGCTGATGCGTTCCGTATCGGTATGACTATGGAGGAGGTTAACGATTTAACTGGTATTGATCCATGGTTCTTAGTACAAATTGAAGAATTGATCCAAATAGAAAAGAAGATTTCAGAAGTTGGTATTTCTGAAATTGATGAAGACTTTATGCGTTTCATTAAGCGTAAGGGATTCTCTGATATTCGTATTGGAAAGTTATTAGGTATTAAAGAAAGAGAAGTTCGTAAATTACGTAATCGTTTAGGTGTTCTACCAGTTTACAAGCGTGTTGATACTTGTGCTGCTGAATTCTCAACTAATACAGCTTATATGTATTCCTCTTATGATGAAGAATCAGAAGTTGAAGATACTAATAAGAAGAAGATTATGATTTTGGGTGGTGGTCCAAACAGAATCGGTCAAGGTATTGAATTTGACTACTGTTGTGTTCATGCGGCTTTAGCACTTCGAGCTGATGGTTATGAAACAATCATGGTAAACTGTAATCCTGAAACAGTTTCTACAGATTACGACACTTCAGATAGATTATATTTTGAACCTGTAACCTTAGAAGATGTTCTCGAAATTGTACGTGTTGAAAATCCTGATGGCGTTATTGTTCAATTTGGTGGTCAGACTCCGTTAAAACTAGCATTAGCTTTGGAAAAAGCAGGGGTTCCAATTATTGGTACTTCACCAGATGCTATTGATAGAGCGGAAGATCGTGAACGTTTCCAGCAGGCTGTAAATCGTTTACATTTATTACAACCAAAGAACGCCACAGTGTTTACATTAGAAGAAGCAGTACAGTGTGCATCTGAAATCACATATCCTTTAGTTGTAAGACCTTCATATGTACTTGGTGGTCGAGCAATGGAAATTGTGTATGACGAAATTGATTTACGTCGTTATTTCAAAGAAGCTGTAAAGGTATCTAATGAATCTCCTGTATTATTAGATAAGTTCTTAGATAGTGCTACCGAAGTAGACGTTGATGCTGTATGCGATGGTAAAGATGTTGTTATCGGTGGTATTATGGAACATATTGAACAGTGTGGTATTCACTCTGGGGATTCTAGTTGTTCATTACCTCCTTACAAACTATCAAAAGAAGTACAAGATGTAATCCGAGATCAAGTTCGTAAGTTAGCTTTAGAATTGGGAGTTGTTGGTTTAATGAATACCCAGTTCGCAGTAAGAGATAACCAAGTTTACTTAATTGAAGTAAATCCGCGTGCTGCGCGTACAGTTCCTTTTGTATCAAAGGCAACAGGGGTGCCTTTAGCTAAGGTAGCTGCACGTATTATGGTTGGGCAATCTTTACAAGAACAGGGTTTTACAAAGGAAGTTATTCCTCCATACTACTCAGTTAAGGAAGTTGTTTTACCATTTAATAAGTTCCCAGGGGTAGATCCTTTATTAGGACCTGAAATGAGATCTACTGGTGAAGTTATGGGTGTAGGTTCCTCTTTCCCAGAAGCTTTTGCTAAGGCTCAAATGGGTGCTAGTGCTCGTATTCAGAAGAATGGTAAAGTGTTATTATCTGTAAGAAATTCAGATAAACATCGTCTTCCTGAATTAGGCAGAAGACTGATTGCTGAAGGATTTGTGATTGATGCAACACATGGTACCTATCAAGTACTTAAGGGCGCTGGCATTGAATGTCGTCACGTTAAGAAGGTTTATGAAGGTAGACCTAATATTCTTGATTATATGAAAAGTGGTGAATATAACTATATCATTAATACAACAGAAGGGCGTCAAGCAATTGAAGATTCAAAGACTCTTCGTAAAGGGGCTTTGCAATATAAGGTAACTTATGTTACAACTTTAAATGCAGCTGAAGCAACTTGTATGGCTAATGATAATAGTGTTGACGAAACAGCTTCTGTTAATTCACTTCAAGACTTACACGCGTTAGTACATAGTGGTTTAAATATAAAGAAGTAATACTTTTTTTATAAAGTAAAAAGACTTGCATGTGCAAGTCTTTTTTTTGTGTTTTTTTAGTTAGGAGGATATCTTTGATATTAAATTTATTGAAAGCTTTTTGATAGAATGGTAATATTATTTCTATGTGATTTAATAACGTTTTGGAAGAGTTTTGAAAAGTTTATTTTTGTATTCTATTTTTATATTATCTGGAATAACTGTTCAGGCGGCTGATTTGAGCGAATCTTCATCTGAATTTGAGTATAATGGACATAAATTATCAGTTTCTAGTGGGGAATTTTTAGGTGAGCCAATTTGTTCAATTGATCTAGATGACCAACATCCCAAAGAATTTCAGGTTTCTGTTGAGGGTATTTCTAAGCCATCTTTTGAGGATTTTGTAAATAGATTTAAGGCGTATCAGAAAAAAGGTTGTGTGGTAACATCTATAGATAGTAAAGGTAATGCACACAGTTACCCTATAAATGTAACAAATGGAGATTATTTTTTAAAAGCTATTTGTTTTAATGGTAGTGGCAGTATACAGGGATTTTATTTGACAAATAAAAAAGTTTATAAGTCCTATTTTTTATATGAGTTTTCAGATAAAGAATTGATTGGTTTTAAAAGATTAGGACTATTGACTTATATGGAAAAATTATTGAAAAAAAATTGCGCCTTTTATAAATAAATTTGCTTCTAATGTATATATCTATTAATTCAACTAAGATTATTTATTAATTGATAGGTAAAAGTTAAATGTTAAATACCCTTAATAAGAAAATATTTTATTTGTTTTATTTTTAAACTTACTAATTAGGTGTATTTATGGATTCTATTTAATGTAAAGTGTTTTATATCTATTTTTTTTCGGCTACTGTTGTTATTAATGATTGCGTTAAACAAATTGCTTCTAAAACGCTTAGATTATTTGCTAATTTATTGTTATTTAATACTCTTTTTAAAATTAAATAGTATTGGTTTATACTCATCACATCATTATTAAATACCTGTATTTCTGTTGAGTAATCTAGATTTACACCATTCTTAAATATTTCTAATATTACACTATTTGTCATTTGTGAGAGTGTTTTTGATGTTTTGTCATCTAAATCCCAAAATTTCGAAAAAATGCTAGATGCATATTCTGATATTTTTTCAGATTTTTCATTTTGATCTTCTATTTTAAAATAGCTTAGTAATTGGCAATGTTGGTATATTCCTATATGAATAAGATGTAATTCATCAATAGATATTCCACAATGTTTTGTTCTATAAGAACCAATTTTTAAGGCTAGAGGAAGCTTTTCAGAATCATCTACTTCACATGATTTTTCCATAAGTGCAGCATAAATTTTTTTAGCAAGTATTACTGTCAATGTTGCTATATTTTCATCATTCCAAATTTTTATAGATTTATCATGCAACTCTTTATTAAAGATTTCTGTTAATTCCATTATTTTCTCTATATTTTTTATAAATATTAAAGTAAATTTAATTTAATTTAATTTAATTTAATTAAAACTACAAGCTATTGGTTGTATAAATTAATATCGAAATAAAATATTAATAATGTAGCATTAATTATACAATAAACTTAATATTATGCCAATTTATCTATACAGTCTCCAAACAGAGAAAGTGGTTAACTATGTAATCTATATCACTTATTTAAGATTGTGTGAAAACGTTTTCGTTAAAAGGATCAAATTTTTTATAATCTTAATTTGGTTTTTATGTCGTTTTATAATACCATTGATTATGCGTAGATTATTAATCGATTTATGCTAAAGCGTACTTTTGTGGTTGGACTGTTCTCTGTAACAGTCCTTTTTTTGGGAATTGTTAAACTATCGATTATTATTTGAATTTGATATAGATATGTAATGGTAATTATGCATTTAGCAGTTGATTACTTAATTAATAATATGGTTATTATGAGTTTCTATAGGTTCCATATGAATAATTATGTCGCAGGGACTATATTGTGATTCTATTGATCTTTCAATATTTTCCGTAATATCATGAGCTTGTTTTAGGCTTATACTCCCTTCAAGGTCCAAATGTAATTGTATAAAGTAAACAGGACCTGATTTACGGGTTCGTAAATCGTGAATAGAAGAAATACCAGGAACATTAAGGATTAGTTTTATAATGTTTTCTTCATCTTGTTGTGGTAGCTGATGATCAAGTAGTACATCAGATGAAACTTTTGCGATATGAGCTGCACTCATAAATATATAGATAGCTATTATTACTGTAAAAATTCCATCCATATAGTTCATATTAAATTTTACAAATACCAAAGCCATTAATACACCAAAATTTAGTAAAATATCAGATTTATAATGTAATAAGTCTGCCATTACTGCATTACTATGAGTTTTTTTTACCACAAATATTTGGAATAATACTAGAATTATAGTTGCAAATATTGCAAATAGGGTGATTCCAATACTGAGTTCTTGATTAGTAACTTCAACAGGTGATATTATTCTTGAAACTCCATGAATTCCTAAAAATACAGAAGAACCTGCTATAAAAGCAGCTTGTAACAAACCTGCTAAAGATTCAGCTTTACCGTGACCATAGGCATGATCCTCATCTTTTGGCATAATAGAATAACGTATCGCTAATAGATTTACAGCTGAAGCACATAAGTCTAATGAAGAATCAACCAAAGAGGCAAAAACAGCAGAAGAGTCTGATAATAACCAAGCTATACCCTTAACAAGTATCAGAATTGTTGCTAAAGTAGTAGAGGCAATGCCAGCTACAGTAATAAGTTTTCCATACAATTCTGAGTCATTATTTTTAGTAATATTCGAAGTATTTTTTGAAACATCAATAATTTCTTTCATTTTTGTATGTTACTCAATAAAAATATTCATTTGTTTTCATATTATACTAGTTTTAACAAAGAATTGAATACAATATTCATGATAACATTATTCATTTTCGGGCTTAAAAGTTATTGTCTGTTTTGTTTTTAGGCTATTTTTCCCATTTGTTACAATAAGCTCGACATTAAAAGAGACTCTATCTATATTTTTTTGTTGATTGTATTGCTCTGAGTAAATATTATGTTCTAATGATGAACGAACAGGTGCATGACCTTTGGAATTTCGTTTTCTTTTGATAAAATTGATAAGGGGTTCTTTAGGTATATTGATGTAAAATCCTTTGCTTTTTAGTTTTCCGTTAACATACCAATAATATTTTAAATCATTTGGTAATGAATTACGCAGTTCAGAACACATTGTAGTATCAAAATTTTCAGTTTGACAGAAGAAATCGTCTTCTTGGTTATAACAGTAGAATGATGGTGTAATAGGTACACATCTTTCTGTCGCAGATATAGTTATGTCTTTAGCTATAGAGACCTCGTAATCATTATTTGAAACAGATAATTTTACAGTGTATGTACCAGGTTTGTCATATGATGTATAACCATTTTTTAATGTTGAAAACTTACCATTACCAAAATCCCAACGGTAATAAACTTTATCGGATGAAAAATCGTACGATTTATTTACAAATTTTGCTTTTAAAAATCGAATCTCAGGATAAAAATTAGCATATGGTCTAGAAGTTTGCTTATCCGTCTCAAACAATTCGTTTTTTAAAATATCAATTGTTTCAGATATGGAATACCCCTGTTTTAGTAAAAATTTAGATTTTGAGGAAATAACTCTTAAAAGCTCTAGAAGATCATTAAGGTTTATTAAATTACCATTAATGTCATTAAGTGACTTCGGCAATAACTGACCTTGTACTAATAATTCTCCAGCAATAAGGATAATTTTATTTAGTTTATTGTAATCTTGGTTCAAATAGCGGTAATTTTTTATATCGAGAGCGACAGCCATAGCCATTAATGCGTTACTTTTTGAGATAACACTGCCATTTTCAGTATAAGCCATCGCTAAGGTATTGAAAGGTGTTATGAAATTAATGTGATTTTTAGTTGTATCACCGAACATAACAAAACTAAAATCAAAACTTAAAATTTGATTGTCAACTTTATTTGCGGATTGATATTCTTTTATTGTAACAATAACATTATGTGTAAGGAAAGAGTTGTATATAGATTCACGTACTTTCATTACTGCGTAACCATTATTATTGGTTATCACTTGTTCAATATTTGGATCACATTCGTAATTATAATCAAAATCTGCACATATAGTTGCTTTAACGATATATCCATTTAGTACAACAATAGGTATTTCGATCATTTTTTCCCCTGTAGGGGTATAGATTTCTTCCTTATAATCTTCTCCTATATATGCATGAACTGTATTATAGGCAAAGGGACTATTAGTCATACGTTCTAATTTGGTTTTTGGATCGATAGTATGTACTTGACCATTTTTTACTACAGTTTCTTCAATTTCTCTTGAATCAGGATCTGAACATCCATTTAGTGATAAGAATATAATTGGTAATAAAAACAAAATTTTAAATTTGGATTTTGAGATCTGTAAATTCATATAAGGATAATATTCAACTAGAGCCTGTTTACATGTACTTTTGTTTATGTAGAGCTTAAATCAGCAAAATTTATATTTTAAATATAGTAATACGATGATTGTTTTATTATAAATTATTTTATTTAAAATAAAAGAGGTATTTTATTTAAAGTTGATAATAGGGTTATAAATCTATTAATTTTTATAGCTATTGTAGAGCAGTTGACTATTATAATATTAATAGAGTCATCGTGCATATATGTGGGTAAAACATGAAGACTTATAGATAATTTGCTCTATAAAACTTTCACAGATCTTTATGTTCTTTTAAAACTTGATAAAATCAGTTAGCAGAAAATGGACAAATTAGAGATCTAAGATAAATAAGGACTCATAGTGGTATAATTGAGATAATTGTAAGCCTTTATTCTTGTATCTATTATTGTTTATTAGCAAGTGATTTTTATAATTCTCTAATTCTAGCCTCAGCTTTCGTACATTTTTATAAAGTTATAAATAACAAGATCTTGTTATTTACAAGCTTGGTAAGTTCATTTTTATATCAGGAACATTTCTTTTATTAATAGTTTATATCAATAATTAGGCGAAAAAATCGTATAAGCAGAGGTGCTATCCAATGTACTTCTGTAAAGTACAATTAGCGTAACCATAGTTAAAAAAATTTAGATCTTTCTTCGTGAAAGAATTCATTACATGAAATATTATTTAGGTTATAAGCATTTCATTATCAATTTTTGTTTGATTTTCAATACCAAATTGAATACCAAAAGTAGTGTTAAAATCTTCTAAAGAATTATGATTAATTTTTTTACCTCTATCAATACCTAAATTAATCGCATTAGCAAATCGTTTAGAAATTGATAGTAATGCTTTTAATAAAATATCAATTTGACCCATATTAACTCCTTTTCATATGTAAGATACTTTATTAATGGTTTTATATTTAAAAAATATAAATTAACGAAAATTATACGAGTTTTTAATATAATTATTAATAAATGAAAAAATACAAAGATAAAGGTTAAAATATAAAGATTTATAGTGTTTTACCCTATAAAAATACCAATTAAATAGTGTGAAAATTGAGTCAATAAAAATAAGCTTGGTGAACAAATTTTTGAAATTTTTTTGTATGTTCTTTAGGATCTTGAGTGGAGATTAATTCATCAATTTGTTCTTCTGATAATAACTCTAAAGATCTATAATCTTGTTTTCTGCATTCAATAATAAATTCTTCATCTGATTGATTATCATCTATTTTTGTAAA
This sequence comes from Succinivibrionaceae bacterium, assembly GCA_051892875.1. Classification (GTDB taxonomy): domain Bacteria; phylum Pseudomonadota; class Gammaproteobacteria; order Enterobacterales; family Succinivibrionaceae; genus JBJFGR01. Next base: position 22,680 of record JBJFGR010000107.1, on the reverse strand, counting down.
TTCAAAACTCATATATTTATCCTATTAAAATAATAGTTATAATATATGTTTGTTATATCGTAAAATAATTAAAAATCTCTATAAAAAATATACATGTGATATATAATATATTTATTATTCTATTTATTAAAATAAGTATATGTTATATAGTTTGACAATTAGAAAATAATAATTTTATTAAATATATAAATAGATTATTATATTTAAAAATATTTTATAGTTTTAGATGTGTGAGTAGAATAATTCCAATTGGCAAGCAGAAATATTATTAGGTTTCATGTTCATATGTTAAGAAATTTTTAAAAGTCTGTTAAATTAAAACCTAACAGTATTTCTCCTAATGGAACAAGAAGATACAACCTTGAACCTATCACTGTATTTGAAACCATAACAAACTATGAGTGAAATATGAAAAGATAAAAAAACTTGACTTAAGAAAAAAAATATTTTATTATTTCATACAACATTAGTATGAATACTATGAATTAAATCATAAATTATAAATATTATTAAACAAAAATAGGGTTAGATTAAAGGTGATATATATGGCTAAATATGTAGAAAGTGTTGTAGATTTAATAGGTAATACACCATTAATTAAATTAAATCGTTATGTTCAGAGATCAAAAGTAGCAGGTGTAAATATTTTTGCAAAACTAGAATATTTTAATCCATCTGGTTCTGTAAAGGATCGTATTGCATTAGGTATGATTGAACAGGCAGAAAAGGATGGGTTATTAAAGGAAGGTTCTACAATTATTGAACCTACCTCTGGTAATACTGGTATAGGGATAGCTGCTATTGCTACATCTAAAGGTTATAAAGCTATATTAACGCTACCTGATTCAATGAGTCTTGAAAGAAGAAATTTATTAAAAGCATATGGGGCTCACTTAGAACTTACTGAAGGTGCAAAGGGGATGAAAGGTGCTATAGCTAGAGCAGAAGAATTACAAAAAGAAATACCAAATTCAATTATTTTAGGGCAGTTTAAAAATTTTTCAAATCCTGCTAAACATAAGGCAACAACAGGTCCTGAAATTTGGGATCAAACAGATGGAGAAGTTGATATTTTTGTAGCTGGTGTTGGTACAGGTGGAACAATCACTGGTGTAGGTGAGTATTTAAAAGAACAAAATCCTAATGTGAAAGTTGTTGCTGTTGAACCTGCTTCAAGTCCCGTGTTGTCAACTGGAAAAGCAGGTCCCCATAAGATTCAAGGGATAGGTGCTGGATTTGTGCCTGAAGTTTTAAATACGTCAATATTTGATGAAATTATAGCAATTGAGAATGATGATGCTTTTGAAGAAGGAAGAGCTTTTGCTTCAAGTGAAGGTATTTTAGTGGGGATTTCTTCTGGTGCTGTTTTAAAGGCTGCTACTATTTTAGCTAAACGCCCTGAGAATTTAGGTAAGAATATTGTTGTTTTATTACCAGATTCTGGAGATAGGTATTTATCTACCGCTTTGTTTAATTACTAATTTATAATTCAAGTTTTTAATTTAAATTTTGCTGTGCTTTTTAGCATTTTCATATTTTGGAGATTTTATTCTCCAAAATATCTTCTTGTTATAAAATCTCATAATCTACATGAATTTTTCTTTGCTATAGTTAGTTTTTAAGATATGTGTTATAATTTTTTTACATTAGTTTTTAGTGTTCTTTATTAACAATGATGAAAAGGTGTGTGTTCTCATGTTTATAGATAAGATCCCAAATGCGTTAACAATCTTTAGAGTTGTTTTAATTCCTATATATATAATTTTGTTTTATTTACCTTATCAATGGAGTTTTATAGCTGCGGCTGGGGTTTTTGCTCTAGCTTCTATTACTGATTTGTTTGACGGTTATTTAGCTAGAAAACTCGAGGTTTGCTCAAAATTTGGTGCATTTTTAGACCCTGTGGCTGATAAGATAATGGTGTGTGTTGCACTTGTTTTATTAGTTTCTTTTTATAATAGAGCCGATGCTATAGAACAATATACAGTATATACAGCTACGATTGTAACATTTTGTTCTTTTGTAATAATTTCAAGAGAGATAGTAGTTAGTGCTTTAAGAGAATGGATGGCAGAGATTGGTAGTCGTTCAAAAGTAGCTGTAAGCAATATTGGTAAATGGAAAACTACTATGCAAATGGTGGCAATAACAGGTCTGATTTGGCAGGATAATACAATAATATTTAGAGATAATTGGATGGTTTATTTATCTTTAGTTTTGATGGTGTTCGCAACACTTTTAACAATTATTTCTATGTTCTCGTATTTGCGAGTAGGTTTAAAATATATGGATTATTAAACAATTATTATTTATTACTGTAATAAAAGCCTAGGTTTGTGCTTAGGCTTTTTATTTTTTTTAATTTCTATTCTGAATTTTTATAAATTGCAATTTTATTGTTAAAAATTCTCTTATTTGTTGAAGAAGTATATATAATCTTGCTCTATTTTCAAATTCTTTACGAGTTTTTGGTAAATTAGTGTTTTTCATGGAATGTTCAAGTTCATTTAATTTATTTAGTAACGATGAAGCATTATTAGTTTTTTCGTAGCTCATTGCTATATTTTTTATAAATGTTGAAACTGCGTATATAGTTTGAGGAGTTTCTTCAAGCTGACGTACATTTTTATACATTTCAATTAAAACAAATTCTTGTTTTCTTCGCATATTTATATATTCAATATCAAAGTAATCATTTTTGACAATTTGGTTCTGAAAATTTTGTTTTGCTTGTTGTTCTGCTAAGTTTAAACATTGACTTAATTTAATGAAACAATTGCTGTTATAGTCGCTTTTATCTGATTTTAAAAGTTTTTCAGACATTCTTTGGAGAATTTGTTGTATTTGACTATCTATAGAATTTACCATAAGTTGAATTTTATGGGTATTTTTATGTAGGTGCATGTTGGCAATTATTCCTGCAAAAATCCCAATTAAAAATATAGCAGATTCAGCTAATATAGTATTTAAATTCATATTTTTAAAAGTGCAGAAATGCAATATTATTACTGAATTCATAGCTATTGCACTAATCCAATGTTTATACTGACAAATAAAAACAAAAATAATAAGATAAACAAAGAAACCGTACATATTAAAACCAACAAGGGTATATGATATGTATGCAATAATTAATGCAAATATAAAGGCTAAGAAACGATCTAGGGCTGTTTTTATGGTTTCTTTTTTGGTCGGTTGAATCGTTAATATTGCAACTATTCCAGCAGAAAAAGCATTTTCAAGAGTGAGTATATGAGAAATATATATAGCTACAATTGCTGCACATGAAATCTTTAATGTATTAAAAGCTGTATTAAAATCAAATTTTTTCATATATCTTAATTTTTTTGAACTGTTTATTCTAAAATTTTCAAATTGTATTATTTGAATAATAGGTATGATATATATTTATGATATAATTCACAAGACTTTTATAGGTAGTGAAATCATGTCTTTTAAATTAAAAAAAATTACAGCCTCTAGAGCTTTATTAACTAGATTTTTAAATAAAGAACGCCTAAGTTTAAAACTTTTATTAGGTTCTATTTTAACGGGGTTAATAACAGGTGGTGTTTGTGTTGTGTTTGAAACAACACCTATTTTGCTTGGAAAAATCAGAGAAATATCATTATCAAATTTAAACCTCCCAACTTATGCATGTTATTTGATAGCATTTTTAATAAGTGCTTGTTTAGGCGGTATAGCAATTTATCTTACAAGAAAGTATGCACCCGAAGCATCTGGTTCAGGAATTCCTGAAATAGAGGGGGCGATGATTGATTTAAGACCTGTAAAATACAAACAGTTATTACCTGTAAAGTTTTTTGGAGGGTTGTTATCTCTTAGTTCAGGGATGATCGTAGGGAGAGAAGGACCGTCGATACAAATAGGTGGTAATTTAGGTGCAATGGTTTCTGATAAATTAAAATTTACTCAGACAGAATTTCACACATTATTAGCTGCAGGCGCTGCAGCAGGTTTAGCTAGTGCATTCAATGCCCCTTTGGCTGGAATACTATTTGTTATCGAAGAATTACGACCTCAATTTAAATTTAGTTTTAGTACTTTACAAGCAGTTGCGATTGCTGTTCTATTTTCAACGATTATTAGGGATTTGATAGTTGATAATAATGCAGTATTTGCAATACCTGTATTTGAAAATGTTGGGATTTTTAGCCTTCCTTCATTTCTTATATTAGGGGTAGCTGCAGGATTTTTTGGGGTGTTTTTTAATAAAGGTATTTCTTTATTCCAGGATTTATATCAATATCTTCACAGGGGGATTTTATGGAAACATGTTGCGATTGTGGCGATTGTTGCAGGGATCTTTGGAATGCTATCTTTTTATAATCCATTTTATGGAAATTCAGGCATGGGGTATATTTCTAGTTGGATAGTTTCAAAAGAATCTCTTGGTTTTTGGTTTACATTAATATTTATTAGAATTATCGGTATATTTTTATGCTTTAGTTCTGGTGTTCCTGGTGGAATTTTTGCTCCATCTTTAGCAGTTGGTACATTGCTTGGAGGTGGAATAGGTATCTTCATAAACGAATTAGGTCTAACTGATATTAATCCAAGTGTTATGTGTATCGCTGGTATGGCTGCTTTTTTTGCTGCATCTGTAAGGTCACCTGTTACAGGTATAATTTTAGTTTGTGAAATGACTAATAACTTTTATTGTTTATTGCCTATGATGGTTGCATCTTATACATCTATTTATATTGCTGGGTTACTAAATGGTAGGCCTATATATGTTCAGTTATTAGAGAGAACTTTACGAATGTCTGGCAATAAAAAAGCATTGGTAGAGTATAAATCCTTTTTAAAAAATAGTGGAAGTGATTAGTGGTTATGTGTGTTGATAAAGATGATCAGTTAGCAAGATTTAGAGGTATAGCATCCTTATTTGGTATTAAATCACTAGAAAAATTAAGAGAATCAAGTGTTTCCATTGTTGGAATTGGTGGGGTTGGCTCTTGGTGTGTAGAATCTCTTGTTCGTTCAGGTGTTGGAAATATCAGAATTTTTGATCATGATACCATAGCTATTCATAATATAAATCGCCAATGTCATTCATTATCATCAACAATTGGTAAACAAAAAGTTACTGTATTTAAAGAGCGTCTATTAGATATAAATCCAGATTTGAACATTGAATTTTTTACCGATTTTATTACAGAAGATAATTTGGATAAGTTTTTTCCAAAAGAAATGTCGAAAAATGTTTGGGTAGTTGATGCAATTGATTCTATAGATTCCAAAACCGCTTTAGTAAATTATTTAAAAAGAAATAAATTTAAGTTTATTACTTCAGGTGGCGCAGGAGGTAAAAGTGATCCTACAAAAATAAAGATAGGAGACCTTTCTTTTACTACTCATGATGCTTTGTTAAAGAACTTACGTTTAAAATTAAAAAAAGAATATGGTTTTACAACAAGTGCAAATAGAAAGATGGGAATAAAGTGCGTTTATCTAGAACAGTCTCCTGTTTATCCAAAAAATTGTAATAATGAAGAAGAACTTAATAGATTAGCTCCTTTATTTGATAATTCACATATAACTTTTGGGGCTTTTATGAGTGCTACAGCAACAGTTGGATTAACTATAGCTCAACAGATAATATTAGGAATTTTAAAGTAGTTATGCAAGAATTTATAAGATTGGATAAATGTATTACTGTTAATTATGGGTATAGCAGAAAAGAAGCTAGTAAGATTATTAGAAAAGGAATTGTAAAAGTAAATGGTAATGTCGTTAAAGATTCAGCATTTAGAGTTTCAGAAAAAGACTTGGTTACTTGTGATGGCGATGATTTAATAGTTATTACAGCAAAACATAAAAGATATTTTGCATTATATAAACCAACAGGTTATGTATGTGCCAATGAAGATTCATTAAATCCTATTGTATTTAGTTTATTAGAAAGGGATATTGTTAGTGGGTTGTTTTGTGTTGGTAGATTGGATTTAGATACAGAGGGGCTTTTATTAATCACAGACGATGGAGATTGGGCTCATAGAATTACTTCACCAAAGCATCATTGTGAAAAAACTTATGAGGTTACTTTGGCTGAACCTTGTGCTGATGACGTTATTGAAATATTTAATAAAGGAATACTATTAAATAATGAAAAGCATTTAACTAAACCAGCAAGATTAAAAATAATTACTAGTACTCTTGTGCATCTTACAATTTCCGAAGGTAAATATCATCAAGTAAAAAGAATGTTTGCAGCGGTTGGTAATAAGGTGATTGCTTTAAAACGTTTAAGTATAGGTTCTATAACTTTAGATAATTTGGAAGTAGGAGCATATAGAGAATTAACTCAAGAAGAAATTGAAGAGTTTAATGTTCAGTAAAAAGTGTTTTGATAATCGTTCTATAGCCTCGAACATGCAAAATGAACAAATTAAATAAATTAGGCTCTATTTTGCATGTATAACGTATTTTATAGAATATTAAAAAATTTTTCTATTTAATGTTTTGTTGAAACATAGGATCGATATCTTTTAAGTCAATACCTTTAGATTGCAACATCGCAATAACTGTTTTTAAAAGTTTTGCACCATTTTCATTAGAAGATTCTTTTTCGAAGTTACTAAGTGCTTGGGTTATAGTTAACTGTTTTTCGCTTTGAGAATTATATAGAGCAATATTAAGTGTTGCTAGTGGTAAGTGACCATCAAAACAACTTGTTGTTCCTCTATGGCAAGTTGGTCCTATAGGATCAGCCGCTATAAGTAAACAATCTTTATCACAATCACAGGTAATAGCTTTAAGGTTTAGATAGTGATGAGATTCTTCTCCTTTAGTCCATAATCTACTTTTAGTTCTACTAAAAAATGTAACTTTACCAATTTCTAAAGTTTTTTGTAAGGCTTCCATATTCATAAAGCCTTGCATTAACACAAGGCCTGAACGATAATTTTGGACAATTACCGGCATTAAACCATCAACTTTTTTCCAATCTAAATTTTGAGGTTCAAAATTTAAGGTATATTTTGAGTTATTAGTCACGAACAATTACTCCTGAGTTGCGAAGGTAAACTTTTAGATCAGGTATATGTATAATTCCTTTGTGGAATACTGATGCAGCTAGGCATCCGTCAACTTTTGCATTAAAACCATCTTTAAAATGTTCCATTGTTCCTGCACCACCAGAAGCAATTAAAGGAACTTTTGCAAGAGGTCTAATAAGGTTTAGTTGTTTTAAATCATAACCTTGACGCATACCATCTTGATTCATCATATTCAAAACAATTTCACCACAACCCATTTCTTGAACTTTTTGAACCCAATCAGGTGTTGTCCAATTAGTAACTAGGGTCTTCTTTTCATCTCCTGTATATTGTTTTACCAGGTATCTATTGGTTGTTGCATCATAATATGAATCAATTCCGCAAACAACACATTGAACCCCAAATCTGTCAGCTAAACGAGAAATAAGGGTTGGATCAGCAAGAGCTGGTGAGTTTATTGATATTTTATCGGCACCAAATTCTAAAATTTTTTTTGCATCTTCAACAGTCTTTATACCACCTGCAACGCAAAAAGGAATATCAATTACTTCAGCTACTTTTTTAACCCAGCTTTTATCAACCACACGAGCATCAGATGATGCTGTAATATCGTAGAATACTAATTCATCAGCACCTTCATCAGCATAACGTCTAGCGAGATCTACAATATTTCCCATTATCTCATGGTTTCTGAATTGTATACCTTTCACAACAACGCCATCTTTTACATCAAGACATGGGATTATGCGTTTGGCCAACATGATATAGCCTCCTTAACTGTAAATTTTCCTTCTAATAAAGCTCTTCCTAATATAATACCACTAGCACCACTATCTCTTACGTCAGCTATATCATTAATGCTTCCAATACCACCTGAAGCTAAAAATTCAATATTAGGAAACTCATGATGTAGATCTTTATAAAGATCTACATTTGAACCTTTTAAAGTTCCATCGCGGCTAATATCTGTGCATAAAACGTATTTTAATCCAACATTTTGGAATTTAGTTATTAAATCTTCTATTGTAGTTGTACTATTTTCCTGCCACCCCTTAACAGCTATGAATCTTTTTTTAGATACAGGATCTATATTTATATCTAAAGCTAAAACAATATGTTCAGCTCCGAATTCATTCATCCAGGATTTAACGCTCTCAGGTTCTTTTACGGCTGTTGAGCCGATAACCACTCTTTCAGCACCAATATTTAAAAGATCTTCTACGTCTTGCTTGGTACGAATACCACCGCCAATTTCTATCGGTACAGGAGTGTTTTTTATTAATGATGCAATCACATTTAATTGTCGCTTGTTAGTGTCTTTAGCGCCATCTAAATCAACTAAATGTAGAAATTTAGCACCTTCAGCAACGTATAAATCGAATCTATCTTGAGGATTTGCACTGTATTCTGTCTTTTGAGCATAATCTCCCTGATAGAGACGAACAACTTTGCCATCTATTAAATCAATTGCTGGAATAATCATGTTAATCCTCTATATATTTAAAAAGTTTTGTAAAAGTTTTGCACCCACAAGTCCAGACTTTTCAGGATGGAACTGGGTACCAAAAAAATTATCTTTGTTTACAACTGCTGTAAACGTGGTTCCATAGGTGCAAGTAGCAATAGTATCTTCTGTAACTTCTAAGGCATAAGAGTGTACGAAGTAGAAGTATGAACCAGCATTAATGCCTTTAAATAAAGGACAATCATTCTTAAAATAAACTTGATTCCAACCCATATGTGGTAATGGTAAATCTCCAACTTGCATTAAACGAATATTACCGTGAACTATACCTAAACACTTTATAAGGTTATTATTTGTAGCACTTGACATCGCTTCTTCTGAGGCAACTCCTAGCATTTGCATACCTAGGCAAATTCCAAGAGTTGGTTTTTTGCAATTATGTAAGATTTCAGGAAGGTTTCTTTTTTCTAAATTTTTCATGGCTGCAACAGCTGTACCTACACCTGGTAATATTAATTTGTCCGAATTATTAATAATTTTTTCGTCAGCACTTACCTGACATTCGACATTTAATCTTTTTAAAGCGAATAAGACAGATGTCAAATTTGCACAACCTGTATCAATGATTGTAACCTTCTGCATTATAAAACTCCTTTGCTAGATGGTAATTCATTACCTTCTTTTTTTAAAGCATTTCTTAATGCTCTACCAAATGCTTTAAATAAAGATTCAACTTGGTGGTGGGTATTGCCATTTGTTACAGTTAAATGAAGAGTTAATCCCATACTATAGGCTAAACTGTGAAAGAAGTGAGGTACCATTTCTGTTGGAAAGTCCCCAACTTTGTTTCGTTGAAAATCTGCATCGCAGTTAAAAACGCAGAATGGTCTTCCAGAAATGTCTAAGCAAGCTTCAGTTGTTTTATTCATTATAGAATCAGTAGGATAACCTTCGATTTTTGCTGCTACTTCATCCATTGCCAAGGCAAATCCAAAGCGTCCGATACCTCTTTTATCACCTAAAGCTTTTTTTAAAGCATCACCTAAAGCAATACCAACATCTTCAACTGTATGATGTTCATCAACATCTAGATCGCCTTTGGCTATTAATTTTAAATTAAAACCACCATGTGTAGAAATTTGGTCTAGCATGTGATCAAAAAAAGAAATTCCTGTTGAAATTGAACTATTTCCACTATGGTCTAGATCTATATCAATTGTTATATCTGTTTCTTTTGTTTTGCGTTCAATATGTGCAATGCGTGGTTTTGAGGTTAAAAATTCTACAATTTTTTCCCAATTCATTGTTGTGCGATTATATTTAATACCTTTTATACCCATATTGGTTGCTAATTGCATGTCGGTGTCTCTGTCACCAATAACATAAGAGTTTTCTGTATCTAAAACATTAGGTTTTAAATATTTAAGAACTAATTTTGTTTTCGGTTTGCGACAATCACAGTTTTCATGTGGAAAATGAGGGCAAATTAAAACTTCTTTAAAATTAACATTTTCAGATGAAAATATATTTAACATAAGATTGTGTGGACCTTTAAAATTATTTAATGGTAGGGAGTCTGTTCCAAGACCATCCTGATTAGTTACCATTACAAATTTATATCCAAAGTCACTAAGTTTTTTTAAACTAGAGATAACTTGTGGTTCAAATACTAATTTTTCAAAAGAATCAACTTGTTTGTCTGTAATTGGTTCTTCAATTAATGTACCGTCACGGTCTATAAAAAGAATCTTTTCCATAAAAAATGTAGTCCAGTAAATTCGATATATTTAACAAATAAGTGAGAAGAGTAACTTCTCACTTACGTATATTATATTTATCTTATGCTAGCGATTGCATTAATGCTGTCAATTCAGCCATTTCTTGATCGCTACCAATGGTTATTCTCACACAATTTCTAAGTCTAGGTTTTGTATGAAAGTCACGCAGAATAATTCCTTTTTTAACACAGGTGTCAAAAAATTCTTCCCCATCTTTAAAGCGAACTAAAATGTAATTTGCTTTATCACAAAAGATCTCTTCAACAAAGCTTAAATTTTTTATGTCATTGATAAATTTTTCTTTGCGTTCGTTAAGTTCTTTTACTCTATCTTTTAAGATTGCTAAACCATTTTTGCTTAATGCTTGAATTGCTATTTGGGCAACAGGATCAGAAATAGGATATGGATCTATAACCTTTAGCATCATTTTTATAACTTCGGGATCGGCTATTGTAAATCCACATCTCAAACCTGCTAATGCAAAAGCTTTTGATAAAGTTCTTGTTATTACTAAATTTCTATATTGATCTAATAAACCTATAGCTGTAGCTTCTGGACAAAATTCTATGTAAGCTTCATCAACAACTACTAAACATCTGTCTTTTGTAAATTCCAAAATTTCCTTTAGTAAAATCTGATCTAAAAGTGTTCCAGTAGGGTTGTTTGGAGAACATAAAAAAATAACTTTTACGCTTTTTCCACTCTCAAAAACTGATTTAATTTGTTCCACATCTGGTTGAAAATTATCTTGTGGAGCAATTTCAATAGTTTCTACACCTGCAGTATCTGCACTTATTGAGTACATGCCATACGTAGGAGGGCATATTAAAATTGCGTCTTTACCGCTTTCGCAAAATGTTCTAACCAATAAGCCAATAGATTCATCACTACCACGTGACACTAAAACTTTTTCATCAGCAACTCCTGCATATGATGCATAAGCTTCTAATACTTCTGGAGGTTGGCATTCAGGATAGCGATTTAAACTAAGAGAATTAAGTAAATAAGACGCACTTTTTGGAGCTTCATTTGCGTTTAAAAAAGTGTGCCCGCGACCTCCTATACGTCTTGCTGACATATATGGTGTTAAATTTTTAACTCTTGTTGTTGCTAAATTCGCAATTGGGTCCATTTTACTTTTCTCCGTTGTTTAAAACATCCATTCTAATTGTTACTGCACGTTTATGAGCCGTTAACCCCTCTGCGTCAGCTATTTGTTCAACAGTTTTACTTAATACCTTTAGACCTTCTTTTGTAACTTCTTGAACTGTATATCTACGCACATAATCGGCTAAACCTAAAGAAGATGCTGTTTTTGCATATCCATAAGTAGGTAGTGTGTGATTAGTTCCGCTTGCATAGTCTCCTACTGATTCAGGAGTATATGAACCAATAAAGATTGAACCTGCATTACGTAGTTTTGGTAGTAGAGATCTTGGATCTTTTGTTTCTACTATTAAGTGTTCAGGGGCGTAGATATTTGATATTTCACAAGCTTCATCAAGAGATGAACAAACGATAGCAACGCTATTATCTAATGACTTTTGGGCAATTCCCTCACGTGAAAGAACTCTAAGTTGATTTTCGACTTCTGCGAGTACTTCATTACCATAATTAGGATTTGTAGACAATAAAACAACTTGTGAATCTGGACCGTGCTCAGCTTGAGACAGTAAATCAGAGGCGGCAAATTTTGGATCAGCTGTTTCATCTGCTATAACTAATACTTCAGAAGGTCCAGCAGGCATATCAATAGCAGCACCTCTAAAATCTGCAGAAACTTGTTTTTTAGCTTCGGTAACAAATGAATTACCTGGTCCAAAAATTTTATTAACCTTTGGTACAGTTTCTGTTCCATAAGCCATAGCTGCAATAGCTTGGGCACCACCAACTGTAAAGATATCTTTTATATTACAAAGACTTGCAGCATAAACGATAGCATCTGATATAGGAGGAGGTGAACAAAGAATAACCTTTGGACATTCTGCAATTTGAGCTGGTATTGCAAGCATTAATACGGTACTTACAAGAGGTGCACTACCACCAGGGACATATAATCCTACACTGTCAATTGGATGAGTATGAAGTTCGCATTTAACACCTTGTTGGGTTTCAACTTGAATAACAGGCATCTTTTGAGCTTCGTGAAATTTGCAAATATTTTTATAAGCTTGTTGTAATGCTGTTTTTAAATCATTATCAACTCGAGAGCATGCTAACTTGATTTCTTCCTCGGTTAATTTTATGTGATCAGCTGTTAGTTTATCGAATTTAATTGAATATTCACGTAATGCTGAATCGCCATTTTTACGAATATTTGCAATTATATCAGAAACCAATTTAGCCTTAGACCCATCATCAGAAGTTGCCGGTCTAGTTAATACTTCTGCTTTTTCTTGATTATTTAAATCTTTCCAATTAACAATTTTCATGCTTTATTAATCCAAATTATCTTAACATCTTTTCAATTGGTAATACTAGAATTGAACTTGCTCCTAGTTCCTTTAATTTTTCCATTGTTTCCCAGAATAGATTTTCAGAAGAAACAACGTGCATTGCTACGTGAGTTGGATTACCTGCAAGTTCTAATAATGTAGGGTTTTCTGCACCAGGCAACAAAGCTGTGATTTCATTTATCTTGTCTTTAGGAGCGTGGAGCATAATGTATTTACTTCCGTGAGCTTCCATCATACCGTCTATACGGTTGATTAATGTTTCTGCAATGCGTTGCTTTTCTGGATAAAGTTCTTGATCTCTTTGAATTAATACTGCTTTTGAGCGAAATACAACTTGAACTTCTTTTAAGCCGTTAGCTTCTAGGGTTGCACCAGAACTTACTAAGTCACAGATTGCATCAGCTAGACCTGCTCTTGGTGCAACTTCAACAGAACCAGTTAATAAAACAGGTTTAAAAGAAACACCAAATGAATCTAAATAACGTTTTGTAAGATTTGGATAGGTGGTTGCAATTTTTAATCCGCTTAAGCTTTCAACACCTTTCCATTCTTGTTCTACAGGAATAGCAAGAGATAAGCGACAATCACCGAAGTCTAACTTACGAACTTGAGTGAAGCCAGTTGGTAAACCTTCTTGCTGTCTTTCTAAAGTTGTTTCTTCAAGTACGTTTTCTCCAACAACCCCCCAATCAACAACGTGATCCATTATTAGTCCTGGAATATCATCATCACGAACGCGTAAAATATCGATTTCCATATTTTCAACATGGGCAATTAAACGATCTTCACGCTTATTAATTTTTAGACCACAACTTTTTAATAAATCTGTTGTATCAGTGCTTAAACGACCTGATTTTTGCATTGCAATACGAAACTTTTTATTAGACATTTATACTTACCTCAAAATGAAAAAACCCTTGGAATTGCAAAATCTTCCAAGGGTTACTTATTCTTTGTTAGCTCACTACACGGAAGATTTAAACATGTCTTCCAGCCATTACTCCTGAAAGACTATCTAGGAAAATGGTGATGATGTAAATGATTAATTAAAACTATCATAATTCTCTCTGTAGTAAACTTTAAAACTGTGTTCATTATACAACATTTTTTTTGACATTGTTATCAATTTTATAAATTATTTTAAAAAAAGGATTAAACAGTAATTATTTTGAATACTTTAAAAAAATTGTTATAAAATTGACTGAATTCTGTGATTAATAAATAGGTTTATCTATATTTTTATTGGTTATTTTATTTTAATAAATAGCAATATTACTTGAAAACGTGGTAGAATGATGCCTAAATTTTTTAGGAATATTGTTTATGTGTTCATTATTAAATAAGTTTTTTTGTCCTTTTGTTGCGACTTTTTTATTCAGCTCAGTTAGTGCTGATTGTTTAGATGATGTAAACAAATACCGCTTAGATTTGCAAATCTACGATGAGTGTGCTGAAGAAGCTGAAAAAACAAAGAATAATAAAGTTCAGTTCTTAATGGCAATGTGGAATTTAAATGGTATACAAGAACCACATTTTTCAAAAAATTCAAATCATAATGCATATAAACACTACATTTTTTTATCATCAGTTAATGGAAATCAAGATGCTAAAGCAATGTATGTAACAACAGAATATTCAAATGGTAGAGATGGAGCGGATGTAAATATTGATAGATTCTTAAAATCATTAAATGATGATGCAAAAAATTCCGATGAAGCTTTACTTAGGCTTTTAAAAACAAAGATTGCTATAAAAACATTTAATAAAGAAAAAGATTCTACAGATTTACAAAACTTAATAAAACTTGCTGATAATAAAAATATTGAGGCTATCTTTTTTTTAGCTAAGTATTATTTATCGCTAAATGATGAGCATAATGCGAAAAAGTATTACGAAGAGGTTATATCTATTGCAGATAATGATCTAAAGAATTTATCTTTTACTTCATTAAAAGCTGGTAGCTATTGGGATTTATTTTCCTACTACGCCATGAATGCGATAACTCCCGTGCAGGCAAAATTTGGAATACCTTATATTGAGAAGTTAGCGTATATGGGAGATACTTATGCTCAGATTATTTATGCAGGTTCATTACTTAGTCCCTTTTTGACTTATGATAAAATTAAAAATGTTGAAGCTTATTCATGGATTCGAATAGCTCAGCAGTGTTCTATAAATGATACGTTCAATACAATTTTTGAAAATCGATTACAAGAAAAAAATAAAGAATTGTTTAAAAGTTTACCTACTGAATTAAGTAAAGATGAATTAAAAAAGTCTGATGAATTAGTTAATTCATTATTGAAGAAAGTTAATTGTATGAAAAATTCATATAAAGAGAAACCAAAAAAAGAAGAAAACCTAAAAATAAAAAAGCTAGAAAATAAATAAAATTATTAAAATTAATGATTATGTTAAAGTGAATAAAAGGTGGATCAATGCAAATAAAGTCACTAGTCACTGCAGTAATGGTTGCAATGGGCGGTTCGTGTATTTTAACAAGTAGTGTTGTTAATGCAGTAGAACAGCAAACTACTAAAGATAAATATTCAGTTAAGGCAAGTAACAAGCAGAATAGAGTTCAAAAAGATAGTAAAGTGCAGTTATTTGATGTCGATTTAATGGATCAATTTTCTGTAGAATTTATTGATCCTATGGTAGCTAATGATTTATCTCAAGAAAATGAAGAACCTACAACAATTGTATTGACTGAAGAAGTAGTTCAAGAACCAATTATTGATAATGAAGCAGTTTCTAATGATAATACTTTATCACAGGATCCTATCTCTGAAGTTGCGAAAGTAGAACTTAAAGAAGAAAAAGTTTCTGAAAAAGAAACAGTAAAAGAAATTGCAGAAAAAACTCCTGACCAAATTGCAGTGGTCTCTAATGCTTCTAAAGAAATTGATGAAGAAAAGGTAGAACAACCTATAGTTCAAACAGAAACACTTCCTGAAAAGAAGGAAGTGCAAATCGCAGAAACTTCCGACAAGAAAGAACATGATTTAGATGTTGCTAAACAGAAAGTTGATCCTAATGATAAGATTGTAGCAACTGTAGGTGATTATATTATAACTGAGTCAATGCTTTATAGCAAAGAGCTAGAAGAAAAATACCCAATGCCAAAAGCTTTTAATGAATTTAAAGCAACTGAATATAAGAGTGTAGATATGGAAGCTAATAATGGTTATTTTGTGGTTCCAAAAGGTATAGGTACTCAGAAATTATTAAAAGAAATATATACAGAAGAAATGCGTAATGCAGGTCTTACAACTTATCAATTATTAATTGCGTTGTATAGAAAAAATTCATCAAAATTTGGTGCTACATTACCTTTGTTCCCTTATGCTGAAGCAAAACTTGCTATACCTACAATAGAGCAAATCTCATTAGAAAAACGAGATTCTTACAAAGAGTTATTTTCTCAATCTGCAGGTACTAAAATTTCAGTTGATACGCTTCCAAAAATTTCTAAGAGCATTGAGGAACAGAAAGCTGAATATGATGAGTTAATGGTTGCTTATAATGAGCGTAAACTTAAAGTTTTAGCCGAGCGTACTCAGTACTTAGTGGCGCGGGAATTATTGAAGAATGGAAATTCTTCAGCACATGAAAAAAAGAAAACAAAATAATTATTTTTTAGATATCTTTAAGCTCATGGATTTATTCGGGTATGAATTATTTCTGTGAGCTTTGTTTTAAATGTACATTGGAAAGAAAATGAATTTAAAATTATTAGTAAGCACAATGTGTTGTAGTTTTTACATGTTATCATTATTAGCAAATGCAGAAGAACTAGGAGGTGATTTTTCTGTAGATATTACTCATGGAGCAATAAAAGAGATTGAAAAGGGTGATTATAAACGGAGATTAACAATAGCAACTTCTGTTATAAAAGAAAATGATCCTTTATTGTCTGAAGCTCAAAATAAATGTGGTATAGAACCTATATTACCACCAGATATAGAAATACCAACACCAAAAGTTCCAAGATTTAGCTTAGATGCAGAGTATTCAAGATATACTATTAAATCTGGAGACGTGCTTTCAAAAATTGTAAAAAACGTTAGACCTACAGGTACAGAAGAAAAACTTACTGATGAGCAAATTTTAGCAGCCATTGTTAGAGCAAATCCAAAGGCTTTTAGCAAAGTAGGTGGTATTGCTGGTAAAGAAATAATTGTACCATCTATACAACGTATGGAATTAGAAGCATCATCAACTGGACGAGAAATTTATAAATATGCAGGCGAGTCTAATTTACAAGGCGTTCATTTACCATTGCTTGCTTACCCTTGGGCAGAAGAAGATGCAAAAATAGCAAAAAAAACAAGAGAAAAAAAAGAACGAGATTTAAAAGTTGAAGAAATAGTTTCTTCGTATGAAAAGTGTATTTTTGATGTTCAAAAAAATTATCAAGAAAAATTAAGAGCAGAAGAACTTGCTAAAGAAAAATTAGCTAAAGAACAAGCTGAAAAAGAAGTAGCTTTGCTTGAAGAACAGAAAAAGAAAGAATTAGAAGCTACAACTGAAGCTGATTTATCAGAATTTATGATACCTGAAGAACCGGAAAAGTTACCACCTAATGTAAAGATTGTAAATGGTAAAAAAGTTATTGTATTGACTGATAAATCTAAAAAAGTTGAAAATTTAAAGGAGGTTAATTCTGATAATGATTCAAATAATATTATTGGTTCATCATTGGTTTTAGGTAGTGATAAAGTTATTGCTAAAGATAGCAATGGTAAAGAATTGTCGAAATTGGATTTATCAAACGATAAGTCTTCAAAAAATTCAACAAATACTACAAATCCAAATTATTCTGATTTAGACAAAGATATTATTGCAAAACTTTATGATTTAGAAGATCGAATGGCTATTTTAAGCAGTAAAATGGATACCATAATATCAATTCAGCAACATCTTTTGAATAATGGATTACAAGCAAATCCGATAATTGATTTACCACATGAAAAGAACTCAGGATGGAGTTTTTCAAGTATTTTATGTGTTGTTTTGAGTTTTATTTTAGTAATTTTATTAGTGATACAATCGGTTTTTTATATTAATAGGAATTACTTTTTAAAATCTTCATTAGAAAAGTATTCAATATTTAAATTTGTTTTAAATCATAAAATATTTGTATACATAAAGTTAAGTATCAGAAAACTTCGTAATTTTATAAAGGTTAAAATGGAGGATGCAGATAATAAAGAGGACGAAGATGATGCAAGAGTTAAAGAAGAATTTATAAATGGAGAAAAAGAAGCTAATATTCAAGTTTTAACAAAGATGACTACTATCAAGAAAAATGCTAACAAAGATAATGATTTAGCATCAACTACATCTGATAAAAAAGCTAAAGAAAGTATTCATGAAAAAGTAGAAGAATCTGTGATTCAAAAACAGGCAGATTCAAATACCATGAAGACATTCTCAGAATCCTTGGTGGAGCCTATTTATTCAGATAAAAATTCTGTAGAAATATTATTAAAACCAGTGGCTGAAATTGAAGAACCAGAAGCTCATATAAAAAGTACTTTTAACGATAGTATAGGGGTTTCAGAAATAAGTCCAGAACCATCTTCTATAGAGCAGCATCCTATTGATTTAGAGGTAAAAAATTTAAAATAAGTGATCAGTCAAATTTTTTAGTAAAAAATTTGAAATAATTGCAGAAAAATATTTTTTTGTCGCTATGATAAACAAGAGTGCTTTTTTTAGTTTTGGGATGGTTATATGCAAAGAAGATACTTACCACTTTTAGTAATGCTTGCTATTTTTGGCATGTCTGAAGTAGGTATGGCAAGTGATGATTTTTCACTGTCGCTACGTGATCCTCGTGCAAAAGCGACAAAACAACCTAAAACTACAACCTCTAAAAAGGTTGTAAATAACAGTACTGCTCGTCCTGTTATAAAAATATATGATGCTGACAAGGAACAAGATAAATTATCAACTCACCCTAGAAATTTAAAAGGAAACTCTGAAAATTACTCAACAATAGAAGAAAAATTTGATACAAAATCTTCTAATTCTAAAGATAACGTAAATTCAGCTAATGATAGTAAAAAAGTAGTTTCTACTGATAATAATGGTTTTATGAAATGTGAAAAACCTATTTTTCCAGATCCTGTTATTATCAGAAAACCGACTGTACCAATTGTAGATTTAAAAGCTGTTGCGGGCAAACATACAGTAGCTGCAGGCGAAGATATTTTGTCTATCATAAACTTTGCAAAACCTGATAATTATGATGATATTTATGATGAACAAGTTTTTTTAGCTATTTATAGAGCAAATCCAAATGCTTTTACCAATTCTGGAATTAAGGTAGGCGTTACTATTACAATACCAACCAAGGAACGTATTAAACTTGAAGATAAGAACGAAGCTATTCGTTTTATGAATTTATACCAAGCTAATCAGTTAAAAAATGCGGAAATACCAGAGTTGGATATACCATGGAAAGAAGAAGCTGAAGCAATAGCACAAGATATTGAACGAAAAAAAGAACGTGATGCTATTGTAGAAAAGCTAACCAATGAGTATAACGCATGTTTAGCATATAATAATGTATTAAGAGCTGATAAGGTAAATCAAAAATTAACTAATGAAACGGTTGATACTGAAACTGATTATTTTGATAATAGTCCATTTTTAAAAGAAGATCCATATGCTAAAAAAATTTTGAAAGAAGAGCAAAAAAATTTAAAAAATAAATCAAAAACGACTAATAAATTATTGAATGAGCAACCTTCAATGACCACTCCTGTGATAATAAGCAATGTAGATAAAAAACAATTAGCTCAAACAGTAAAGGAATTAGATGAATTAAAAGTTCAAGTTTCAGAATTAACGGATACTTTAAATTCAAAGTATTTAGATACAGCAGAAGGACAGGAAAATTTAAATAATAAAGTTTTGCATAGTGTTAATATCTTGAATACAAGAATCGAAGATTTAACATATAGATTAGAGGATATGAGTAAAATTGTTAAAGATAATCAGAACTTTGTTTACGAGTATAACAAAAATCAAGATATGCATAATGAAACAGCTGTTATTAAAATTATTAGTGGAGTTGTTGGTTCTATAGTTATCTCTCTAGTTGCGTTATTGCTATTCTTGAAGATTAGAAGCAAGAGAATGCGTAAAGCATTAATGGATGATGATTTACCAAGTGATTTAGATACATCATTAAATGATACTTTAACAATGCCAAGTATTGATGATTTGAAAGCATCTGCAGATCCTATTATGGGGGATCAAGAAGTTCCTAATTTTGAATCAAATATTTCTATTACTGAAGATTTGTTAAATTCAGAAATTTCTGAATCAGCAGAATTGATTCCATCTCAAAAAACTGTTAAACCTACTAAACAACAAGTAACTGAAAATGTTAACGCTAATAATGCGAATAAAAAACAGTCAGTTCCTGATTTTACAGAAGGTAACCCTGAAGCTGCAACTGTTCCAAAAGAACCTAGAAAATATCCTAATCCAAAGTTGCGTGATACATCGAAAGTTTTGAGTGAAGAGGAAAAGCTGGCATTTTCAGATCCTGACTGGGGTGAAGCTTTGAAAGAACAAGCTCAATCTAAGGTTGCGGTTCCAGATGATCAAACGAATGTAGAAGTTTCTATTGAATCTAATGAGTCAGACCCAAGTTGGGAAGATGCATTAAATGAACAAGCTTCATCAAAAGCTACAGAGCCAGAACCAAGTTGGGAAGATGCCCTAAATGAACAAGCTTCATCAAAAGCTACAGAGCCAGAACCAAGTTGGGAAGATGCCCTAAATGAACAAGCTTCATCAAAAGCTACAGAGCCAGAACCAAGTTGGGAAGATGCCCTAAATGAACAAGCTTCATCAAAAGCTACAGAACCAGAACCAAGTTGGGAAGATGCCCTAAATGAACAAGCCTCAGCAAAAGCTACAGAGCCAGAACCAAGTTGGGAAGATGCCCTAAATGAACAAGCTTCATCAAAAGCTACAGAACCAGAACCAAGTTGGGAAGATGCCCTAAATGAACAAGCCTCAGCAAAAGCTACAGAACCAGACCCAAGTTGGGAAGATGCACTAAATGAACAAGCTTCTGCAAAATCTGGAATAAGTATTCAGTTAGATGAACCAAGTTGGGAAGATGCATTAAGCGAGCAGAAGAACTCCAAAAAACAATGATCAAATAGACAAAACACTTATTAATCAATAGTTTTATAAATGAGCTTTTTTTATAATATGTAAAAAGCTCATTTTTATTTATAGTGTAAGGTTTTTATGATTAAAAATATATGTTGTAATGTAATAGATGTTCCTACTATACAAGAATACAATGTGTCTGATGAATTGTATTATTTAACACCATCTTTTTTTGATATTCAGGTCAATGGTTATAATAGAATCTCTTTAGATACAGGTATATCTCTAGAGAAGTTAGAACAAATATCTAACTCTTTATTAGCCGATGGTGTTACACATTTTATACCAACTCTTATAACAGCGACACCATCTGTAATGGAATATTCATTGAGTGAAGTTAGAAAGTATATGCAATTACATCCAGGTATAATACCAGGGATGCATATAGAAGGACCTTTTATTGATGAAGAAAAAAGAGGAATTCATTCAAGAGATTTGATCAGAAGATTTTCATCGGAAGATTTAAGAATAATACTCGAATATAAAGATGCAATTGCATATATAACAGTGTCTCCAAAAGCTTTAGATGAGTCTATTCTAAAAATTTTAATTTCTAATGGGGTACGATTATCGATAGGACACACCTCTGCAAATTATTCAGAAACTAAAAGGGCTATTGACTATGGTTTTGATTTAGCTACTCATTTATATAATGCAATGAGTTTTTTAAAGAATGGTCGAACTCCAATGGCGGTTGAAGCTATTTATAATAGTAGAATTTATGCTGGTGTAATATGTGATGGTATTCATGTAGCTTTTCCAATAGTTAAAATAGCTCATGAAATTTTGAATGAACGTTTTATTTTAACAACTGATGCTTTAGCTGCTGCTGGCGTAAGAGATTCAAAGTCTTTTGAAAAGTTTAAATTTGCAGATAAGATTATATATAATGATCTTATTTTAGGATGTACTGATGAAGAAGGTACTATAGCAGGTTCTCGACTAACTATGTTAGATGGAGTTAAAAATTTGGTAAATAAATGTAATATATCATTAGTTGATGCAATTTATGCCGCAACTATTAGTCCAAGAAAGTGTTTTGCAATGGATGAAATAAATGAGTACTTGATATTAGATAAAAATTTAGAATTAATAGATGTTTTTTGCATGAAAAACCGTTTTTAATTTTATATTACATATGATTTAAAGCGTTTATAAAATATTTTGGCTAATCACTTTTTATGTATTATAACAAAATCAAGAAAAATTTTTAACAAGAAGGATCTTCTACTGTGTTTGTAAACGTCAGTATACAAACACAAGAGATCCTTTGCTACTATAATATATAAAGTTCATAAAACAAAAAATAATTCAATTATCTTCAAAATATCTTCATATTCCTTTAAAACTTTATAGTTTTACAAATCAGAAACAAATCATAGGAAATTCGATGTTAGGTAGGGAGCTTTTTTGTTAAAGATGAAATAAAAATAACATAAGAGATCTGTAGGATTATAAAAATCTGTAGATGCCAGATAATAATCATTTTATTTCTTTCGCCAATCAACTAAAAAACGTTTTGAAGGAATAATACCTCATACTACTTATAATATATCATCTAGTAAAATTGAATGATTTAACAAAAAAATAAAGATCCTCCGACCGCATGGATATGGTTTCCAAATAACGAATACTTTTTTTAAGGTGTTTGATATTAGTAGGAAGAAGTATGTCAAAAATCAGAGATCACATAAAATTAATGATAGGGTAAATAACAGTTTTATTAAATATATAAATAGTTTATAATATCTAAAATA
>JBJFGR010000106.1:0-8641 GCA_051892875.1 Succinivibrionaceae bacterium | reverse complement strand
TATATTACTAAAATCAATACAAGGAACTGCTTCTATTTTTTCATTTAATTTTGATGGTATTCTAATTAAAATAAGATCTTTAATTTTTATATTTGGACAATGTTTTTGTAAAATTGCTTTATATGTTGATAATTGAAGTGAATATTCTATAACATTACAAGCATCATAATTTGAAAATGGTGGTAATAGCTTTTCCCATTTATTTTCTTTATTAAATTCTTTACTTGTTTTCCAATCAAATATAATAAATGCATTATCTTTTTTTGAATATGCTAAGAAGTCAATTGTTCCACAAAGTTTCCAGTCTCTATCATATACAATGTATTCATTCTTTATAGGGACATACATCTTTTTTAGAGAATTAAAGATTTCTTTACATTTACCTTTACGATATTCAAAATCTTCAATCATTCCTGGATATAAAGCCATTTTATCTTTATTACCAGTATAATCTTTATTTTGCCATAAGTATTCCATTACAGCATGAACTTCAGTTCCTAAGATTTTTGCATAATCACCAGATTTACTCCATTCTTTTCTTAAAGATGGAGCTAATTTCTTTGATTCAATCTTAGCCAATTCAATTACTTGGTCTTTCTTCAATTTAGGATTTGCTGCAGCGATTGCGGCTTTTGCCTTATTGAATGCTGATTTTTCTGCAATTAAATTCCAATCTTTTTCTTTTTGAAATTGGCCGCAAAAAGTAGTCACTGAAGTATATTGTGTACCTACACTATCTGTATAAGTATGTGGTCCTTCTTCGAAATAAATATCGTTGAAGGCCTCCCATAGTTCATTAAATATCATATAGTTTTCTCCGAATCTTATATCACCAATTGTATCATCAGTTGGTCTCATTGTTTCAAATTCAGGATTTATATTTCTGATTTCAATCATCTTATATAGTTTATCCTGTCTGTGTTTATATTTATTCCATTTGTCAAGACACTCACTCATGTGTTGTCTATATACATTAACTTTAATAGGGTCTGTCTCATCTTTACATGCATTGATATAAGATTCAATGTAATTGTAAATAATATCCATTCTAGAACCACATTCATTTGCATCACTCTGAATTTCTGGAATAGACTTTTTCAAATAGTCCTTTATAGGTATTTCATATAAAGGATGTGGATCATTAATAACATTCTGTTGTTCTTTCTCTTTACGGATACGTTCTTGCATTTCTGCATAAGTATTCTGTTTCAGATTCTGAATAAACTTTTTATCTTCATCTTTCTTTCTAAAAAAAATCAAACATTATTCACCATTAAAATTTATCAATACGATTTGTTTTTCTTTCTTTAATTTTGTCCATTCGTGCAAAGTTTCATCATATTCTTTTTGCAAATAGGTATAAGCATTCATATAATCTTCATTGGCTTTTCCATATTTTTCTTTACCATAATCAGTCAAATGTTTCTTACATGCTTCATATTCTAAATGTTCCAAATATAATGCACCTAATGCACTATTATTTAATTGTAATAATCTCATACGACAATCTTTCATTTTTTCTTCATTACAAGAAATAAGAGTATCGATTGCTTTAGTATATTCTTCTTTTGTTTTATAATCTTCTGGGTTTACTATGTAATTCATAGAAACAAATATACAAAAAGAGGTTGTTTGGATAACAACCTCTTATACATTTTATTTCTAATTTTTTAATATAGCTTTAGATATGGTGCTGCCAAAATCTTAATTTCAGTTCCAGATTTTTTAACAATCTTAACTGGATAACCTGCAGCTTCAGCGAACAACATAGCTAATGTTTGAGGTTTGTCTATAAACTTCTGTGCAACTACTTGAGCAACAGCAGTGACTAATTCACCAATATTTTCTGCACTTCCATCATCCATAATTTGCTTAACAAGATTTGGAATATTGATATTAGGACCTTCTTCACCCTTAATTTCTGATTTAGCCATAGGAATGTTTGCATTACCAAATGCTGGGTGACCTTTTTCACGGAATTCAGATGCAATTGATGAACCACCTTTAGTTCTAATATCTAGATTAATTTCTGATGATTCACAGTGAATATGGTCTTTATTAGCTAACTTCAATATAATACCTGATGACTTACCTTCAGTTTCAATAACATCATCTTGTGATACTTTAGCGAAGGTATTCTTTTTCATATCTTCATTTGTTCTTCCATGATATTCAATAAAGATTTGTTTCTTTTCATTAATTGTAGGACCAACTGCAGTAGTTGCAGCTTTATCAAAGTTTGCTGCAGCAATAGTTGCTTCTGATACAACTTGTTTCAAAGAAATACCTATCAATTCCTGATTTACGAATGCATAGTTCAATAGCTGATTATGTTCATCCAAGTCTTTTGCATGCATAACAGTAGTCATAATCTTTTCAGCACGTGGAGCATCAAAATATAATACAATATCAGATTTATCAATATTATGCTTATTGAATGATAATCTCTTCTTTCTTAAAAATGCTTCTAGAACAGGAATAATTGACTTTGTGACTTTAGGACAATTTTTAGATAGTCTATAGTGTCCAAATTGAGCTTGATTCCAGTTTGCAATTCCTTTTTTGAATACAGAATTAATCAAGCCTTTAATATCAGCTCTCCAAATTGCTTCAAAAGAATAAATCCATGACTTTAAGAATTCTTCAAATTGGATTTTGAATGATTGAACATCATTTTCTGGAACACCAAATTCGATATATTTACATACACCAGTTTCTTTGATTGGGTCAGATGCTAATAGCCATTTATACAAATCAGAACGATTATCTGCTACTTGTTTACCATGTTTAATTAATGGTGGAACATCTTCTTTAATTGTATCTAATGCTGTTCCTCTAACTTTCATTGTCAATAATAGTGCAGTAATTGCTTCCTGGATTTTAGTAGCAGCGTCACCCTTACCAACATAAATCTTAGTAGAAGTACCATCTGTTGCAGATTGTTTCAAATCTGATACGTGAATATTGATTACATTACCATCTGAGAATGTAAATTCATAGTCTTTGTTTGCTAATGTTTTAGCCTTACCAACCTTCATTAGATTTTGGTAAGCTTTACTATTACGAACTACACAAAGCTTAATATCAGAAATAATATCTTCTGGTTTATCAACTGTTTGAACAGCTTTATTAAAGAAACCATCTGCACCATTCATATTAGTAATAGGCATTAGCTTACCAAAAGTTGCTTCTAGTTCTTTAATATAATTCTTATTCTTCTTAAAATCATTCTTGGTGATTGTTTTTTCACCAAGATACAAATCTTCAAGCTGATTTGTTTCTTTTAACCAATCTGTAAAAAACTGTGCCATTATAATTCTCCTATGTTATTTATAAAACAAAAAAGAGAGGTTTCGAAACCTCTCTTTAATTTAACTATAAGGAATAATTTAAGATTCTAATGATTTCAAATAACATGCAAAATTCATTGATTCATTAGTTGAACCTCTTCTTGCATCAAATCCTTTAATTACATCAGGACTTCTATTGAAATAAGAGAATGCAGAACGGTCAACTAACTTAATGAAATTACCGTCAACATCTGATACCATAAATCCTTCACTATTAGTGTCCTTCATACCAAATGTAGTTTCAACCTTATTTACCCATTTGTTAACTGAATTCAACTTAGTAATGAACTGATTCTTTACATCTGTTGCAATATACAATGCTTCTGCAATCTTATGTAGCAATGGTTCATTTGTTTCAATAATTGTATGTAAGTCTTTAGATTTGTCATCTAGAGAAATTCTATTCTTATCTCTACCTGCTTTAGTCTTTAACTTTTCCAATCCTTGATATTCTTTTCTCATCTTACCAGTGACCCATTTATGCAATTCATCTACGAATGTTTCTGGATCAATTAGTTCTGATTTGTCAACCTTATTATTCTGTAATGTCATTACATAGAAGTTAATAAAGTCTGTATTGTTTACTAACAAATCATAGTCAGCATCATTTACAATTTCAGAACATAATGAATGCAAATCATATAGAGAATCTTCAATATCACTTGCTTCTTGGTCTGATAGAGTCTGAACACCTGATAGGTTAGGTAGACGTGCATCTAATACGAATGCCCATTCTGGAATTTCATTTAATTCATCTGTAGAAGCATCATTAGACTGCTTAACAGTTTGAACTGAACTACCTTTATAACGTGTATGGAATACAATACCAATATCAGAAGCTAGAGCCTTCTTTGCACCATCAGAACCTACTGGTAATGCATAGACTAATGTATTTGGTTTGAAATAGATATACTTCTGACCATTGTCATCTGTATAATTCTTAATATCACCTTTAGTGAATAGTAAGTCACCTTGCCAAATTTCACCAGCTGGAATAATCTTTGCTTTAGCCAATTTTAATGCTGCTTTCAACTTAGCTTTCAATTCTGGAGAACGGTCATCTGCTTCAATTTCTTCATCTGTAGTATAAACCTTTGGTGTTGCATTGAAGATAGACTTTGTAGATACACCTGGACCTTTTAGACCTGGGAACTTTGTATACATTGTGATAGCTGGAGCACCATCAATCTTTACAGTAATTCCTGGCTTTTCTTTATCAATAGAACCAGTCAATGTATCGAATACTTGATTATAGAAACCTAACATTCTAGAAATGTAAGCTTTACCCTTTAGGATAGAGTCTTCCATGTGTAATGAGTGTGTATCTTCATTCAATAATTTCTTGAATGTTGTATTTGTGTTTTCTTTCATATTATAACCTTCTAAATCTAATACGCCATTCTTTGCTGCGAACTTAACACATAAATTCCACATCTTTGGTGAATATCCAGTCATTTCTAAGAATGCTTCTTTATCGCCATTTCTAATAGCTTCTCTTACCTTAGTTCCAGATACTTCTTTATCACCTCTATCTGTGCAATATAAGATTTCAAATTTACCAATGTCATTTTCATCTTGTAATTCGTATTCTTCACCAAATGGAACACAATACTTTCCATATAAGTCTGCTCTATCTGGTCCACAAATAAGAACTAAACGATAATCTGGGTACATTTCAGCATATTCATAAAGTGCATCTAAGAAGAAATGAGCTTTACTTGTATATGCTCCCAATATATTATATCCTAAATCTTTACATCCAGCTTCTGCAATTTTAACCTTCTGTTCCAAAGTGAACATATTACGGTCATTATCGATTGGCTGATTTTTATAAGGTGAAACAATAATGAAGTCTTTGATACCTTCTTGTTCACCTCTATCTAAAAGTCTTGCATGGCCATATTTACCTGTGAATGGACTGAAACATCCATAAATAACACCTAGTGGTCTATCTTCTTTTTTATAAGTATAAACAGGAGAGTCAATATTTGCTCCCTTATCCTTTTTCCAAGGAGATTTTACATTTTTAATTTGAAATCTTTCCTTTAACATTATATTACTCCTTGATATATTTATATAGAAGTGTCAAGATGCTATGATTAAAAAGTAACAAAGTTCATGTTATAAATAAAGTAGAAACTTTTAATTATATGTATAAAAGGAGAATTCAATGAATTTATTAGAAGCAAAAAAAGAATTAAGAGAACATGGTTATAAATTATACAAAACTGAATATATCACAGAATCATTTAGAGAATCATTTTTTGAATTTCTTGATAGTGGTTTAAGTATATTATTTAGTCCATTTTTAAGAATATTAGCAGTTCTTGATGGCCCTAGAGCTGAAGATTATTTAACGGAAGATTTAGAAAGAATAGAATATCAAATTGTTAAAAAAATTTTAAATAATAAATTTTTAAGACTTATTTTTAATAAGATAATAAAAAATAAAAATTTAAAAGAAAAAGTGAAAAATAAATTATTAGAAATTATAACAAATCGTTATGGATATTTAGATCTTATTGATAAACGTAATGATTTAGTAGATAAAATGTTAAATAATATACTTAAAAAACTTGAAAATAATGAAATAGATCTAGCAAATTCTGCAACGAATTCTTTAGTGAATTCATCTGAAGATTATTATAATGATACAAATAATACAAATGAAGATTATTAAAAATAAATAGAAAATTAGAAATATATCTATGACAGTAAGTTTACGACTTACTGTTTTTTTATATATTTGTATATTATGAATAAAGTAGTTCAAAATAGAAAAAAAGTAATGTTATTCGACCTAAGCAATTTGATAATGCGGTGTCTATTTGCATATCCGGTCAAGCCGCACGAAAAAGAATTTAAGGAATTTAAGGCAATCTTTATGCGCTCATTCCTAAAAACTATTAAGGATAATTGTCCAGAAAAGATTATCTGTTGTATGGATAATACTTCTTGGAGAAAAGACGTCTCTGAAAGTTATAAGGAAAATAGAAAAGCATTTAGAGCAAAGTCTATTGTAGATTTTGACGTCTTTTTCCCTATTTCTAATAAACTAATTGAAGCATTGAAAGATTGTGCTCCTAATATCCAATTCTTGGATGTTCCTAAGTGTGAAGCAGATGATTTGATTGCTGTTATCACACGTAGCAATCCTGATTGGGATATTATCAACATTTCTACTGATCATGACTTCTATCAGCTTTATAAGTTTCCTAACTATAAGCAATATGATGGTATGATGCATAATTATGTAGAAGTATTGAATCCTGAACATGAACTTATGAAGAAGATTATTCTTGGTGACAAGAGTGATAACATTCCTAAGTTAAAGGCAAGAGTTGGTAAAGTCACAGTTGCAAAGATTATCGATGCAGGTGTAGATCAGTGGTTAGAAGAAAATAATCTTAAAGAAAAGTTCATGGAAAACTTTAAATTAATTTCATTTGATTGTATTCCACAGATGTATGTCGAAGATATTAACGAAGCAGTTAAGTCATTCAAGCCAGGTAAATTCTCTGGTAAGAAATTTACTCAATTAGTAATCAATGAAGGCATGACAGATATATTTGAAAAGGTCTCAGAATATATTGAAGTATTGAAGAAGGTTAAATGAACGATTACAAACATTTGTATAAAGTAGCATTAGTAGAATATGCTAAGTTTTCTACATGCGATAGATTAAAAGTAGCAGCGCTATTAGTTCATGATGGTAGAATTCTATCATGTGGATATAATGGTGTTCCATCTGGTGACCAACATTGTTGTGATAAATTTTCACATGATAATCATGGAAATTTTTACATAGATGGTGAACCAGTTTCGGAAGAAGTTTATAGATTTAAGCATCATGAGTTTAGTGAAGTAGATGAAGTTCATGCAGAAGTGAATTGCTTATCTTATGCTTTAAAAAATCATGTAGATGTTAGTAAATGCACATTGGTAGTATCAATTGCTCCATGTTCAAACTGTGCTAAATTTATTCTAGCATCTGGAATTAAGACAGTTTATTACGTAGATTTATATGATAGATCTGATGCAGGTATTGAGTTTTTAAAGAAACATAACATTAAAGTAGAAAAAATATAAGGAAAATAATGGCATATATTTATAAGAAAAGTTCAGTAAAGAAAACATCATTTACAGTTGTATTTAATAGTGGTTCCCTATTTGAAAAAGAAGGTCAGTATGGTACAATGCATTTGATGGAACATTTAATTTGTAAAACATTTATTGATGAATATGATACTTTGACTGCAAATGCAGTTGACTGGAATGCATATACTGGTCATGAACATATTGTAGTTTATATGAGAGGTCTTGCATCACGTTTGACTTCTGATATTAAGAAGAGAGTATTAAAGAAGCTTCTAGGTGGTCTTGATAATCTAACTGAAGAAGTATTCCAGAAAGAAAAGGCTGTTGTTATTCAGGAATATATGGATAACTTCAATGACCCAGTTTCTGGTAAGTTCTTGAACTGGATGAGAACACATTATGGTGATTTTGGTCCAATTGGTGAAATTTCTTGTATTCAGAATTTCACATTAGAAGATGTAAAGAAAACATATAAGGAAATGTTGTTAAAGCCAGCACGTATTATTGAAGTTGGTCCAACATCTACTGATTTGTCTGATATGAATATTGAATATGCAGAAGAACTAATCAGACAGCCACGTAAGATTAAGTATAAGAAAGATTATAAGTTGATTCAGCAAGAAGTATTGCCAATGGATAAGTCTACATTCTTAGTTCATTCTAAGAAGTTGGTAAGTAAGTCTGATTATCCATTCATGAATGTTGCTGTTGCAATGATTTCTGATGGATTGAATTCTCCATTGACACAAGAAATTAGAGTTAAGCGTGGATTGTCATACTTCTCTCATGGAATGGTTGACCATATTTGGAATGATTCTATTCTAACATTTGAGTCATGCACAACAAAGGAAAATGAAGAAGAATTGACAAACGTTTATAATGATCTTCTAAATAATGTAGATAAGTATTTGACTAAAGAAAGATACGATATGATTATGTCTATGGCTCAGTGTGAAAAAGAAGAAATGAAGCTATTTAGATTTGCTCATGTTAATGACCTAATTAATAAGGGTCTTCCACAGATGCCAAATAATTTGTCTAAGATTACTTTTGAAAAGGTTAAGGAAGTAGCAAAGAAATACATAAATCCAGATTGTGAAATTGTAATTTTGAGGTAATATATGGTAGAAAATGTAGAAATGGTTGTAAAACCACTAAAGACTATGTTTGAGATGCAGGAATCTCTGCAGAAT
>JBJFGR010000105.1:0-40649 GCA_051892875.1 Succinivibrionaceae bacterium | reverse complement strand
TATTTCCGTTGAAACATCAATGCTTTCCTCAACACCAGTCGCAACTTGAATAAAATATGGATATTGAACAGCTTCTTGTTGAACAGGTGAGGCGTCTTGGTAGGTTGATGAACTAAGAGAGGCGTCGAAAGTTGCTATGCTATCGTATTTAACAGTTCCTTCTGATGCAGGACTTACCCCATTTCCTGTTGCAACTTCGACACTTACAGCCCCATTTCCTGTTTGACCTGATCTTGCTGTTGTCGTAAATGTACCCCTAATATTCGGCAAACTTTCTGCTTTAATACCACCCATAACGCTCAAATCAATCAAGCCGTTAATATTAACAACCTTCGGCAGTCTGATAGTACCAGCGTCATCATCAATAACAAACTTGCCACATTGTCCTAATACTGAGTTCGTTACCTCTGCCTGCCAGTTTTCCTCTGTTGTGCTTAATGCCGGATAAAGTCCGACAGCAGCTTTAATCTTGGTTGTAAATTCTGAAAACTGAGTTTGTGAGATAACCTGCCCGTTTAAGTACCGGCGTTTGTTTTTTGTTTCATCGATTCCAAATGCTGAGAATCCAATATCACCTATTTCTAAACTACCACCAGAACCTTTTTTAAGATTTTCTACATCTGTAACAAGAGTATCTAAATTTACTTCACTTTCTGCTGTTACTGTATTACCTACATAGAAGTATAAGTACATTTCAGTTGCACGCTCTTGTACTGGAGCACCGTCTTTGTAGGTAGAAGAACTGTTTTGAGCGTTAAAATCGACAACAGCTGATGATGTTCCTGATTCAATGGATATAGAATATATCCAAGTTTGTGAATTTTTAAATACTCCACCAGACTCTATATCTGATGCTCTAAAGCCAACAATATTTGAATTACCTGTAATGTTTGGCAGGCTTTCTGGTACGTAGTCGCCGGCTTTATTTCTGAGTCCTGTGAATCCCCATTTAGTTCTTGGAAGTTTAAATTGTTTATTTTCAGTATCAATAACGTAATACCAAGCTACTCCTGTTTTTTCATAGAGGGATGTGAGGTTAGCTAATTGGTCTGGTAAACAAATTTTATAATTATTTTCTGAACGGTAGAAAGAAATAGTAATATCGTCTATTGTTTCAGTTTCAAGGACTGTAGAAGCACGTTCTTTTTCTTTTAATAATTTGTTATAGGCAGATACATAAACAGCCGCAGAATGCCAAGAAAAGTTATCTGCGCGTGTCCAAGAGATATTATTAATGATATGATCTGACCATTTAAAGTCGAACAGATTGAAACCACTTATTTTAGAAGAATCTGCAGTAACTTCATCTGTAACATTATAAACAGTATTGAGATCTTTTTCGGCTAATGCAAGATATTCGGCTGTAGTACCGTTCCAAACTTTAAGCATAGTATCATTTGGATTAGCATTTTCTATAGCTTTTACGGTAACTGCTCCGTTTGTTCCTGTATCTCCATTAACAGAAGTAATACCAACATTGATATTGAGATCTTCTGTTGTTTTATTACCTTCTAATTCTACCCCGTTTATTTTAGGTTTATTAATAAGGTCTTGGTAATCTGTAGTAGAAGAAACAGAATCTGCGATTATAATTTTACCTTGTCTAATACTCATTCTTATTATCTCTCTTTATATTTAAGAATTTAATTGTGCTTCTAAAGCGGCAATTCTAGCTTCTAATGCATTAATTTTATTTGCCAGTGTTGTATTCTGAGTTTGTGCATTATCATCTGTAATAAAGTACGTAACAGCATCATCATAAGTAGTTAATGCGTTATATTCTGCTAATGTACCTTTCCATAATTTACTATTTACATAATTATCTGATGTAACTACATTTTCAGGTACTTCATAGGTATTCGTAATTGTGTTATTTTCAATTTTAATACCGTTACCTGCTGTCAAAGTATCTTGTTTAGTGGCTAATTTTTCGTTGGTTTCGGTTTTTGTATAATAGTCACTCAAATCAACTGTAGTTGAACCAACAAGCTCAAAAGATGAAGTACTCTCAAGCCAAATATATTCATCGTAAATATTATCACCACTTACAGATATTTTAGGTAGTAAGTATAATACCATTTTTTGACCAGTTGCAGGTAACACATCAACAATTTTCATTTCAAATTGTGGAATACTTGCAATCGCACTAGCAACATCAGAAGCTGTTTGATACCCTGCGTCATTAGTAAGTGAACTAACATTAGTAGGAATTTCTGATTTTAAAGCAATGTTAGGTTTATCAGCAGTATAAATAGGATCTGTTTCTGTTTGTAAAGCTGTAGCGCCCTTGCTTGCACCTTCTCGTATTGTTTCTAGGTCAGATATAACATCTTGTTTTTTGGCTAATTCTTCATTTACATAAGAGGTGTCTGCTTTTCCAGAAATGTCTTGATGTTCAGTTAAATATCCCGAATCATTCTCTAACTGTGATACTTTTGTTGGAATATCAACACTTTTAGCATACGTATTTTCTATTTCTTCTTTTGTATAAGCATCCGTAATACCGTATCCAGAGAGAGTAGTTGCTTTATCTGCTTTACCGTCTAAGACACCTTGTACAGCAGTCGAAATCGGTTTATCTAAATCAGAAGTATTGTCTACATTATTTAAACCAACTGTAGTTTTATCAATAGTTGCCCAAGAAGCTTCTGTGCCATTTGTAGTAAGAAATTTATCTGTATTACCCGCTTGTTCTGGCAAACTATCTTTATCTGTGATCTTTTGGTTTAAATCAGCAACTGTAGTATCAATTTCAGATTTAGTATAGACATTATCAGAATTTGCTTTTTTATTAATTTCTGTAGTCAAATCTGTTTTTATACTGTCTACTTCTGTTTTTGTATATGCGTCACCAATATTATAGCCAGCAAGAGTCGTAGCTTTATCGGCTTTTTTATTTTCTAATGTATTTTCGACGGTATTAACTCTTGTATTAGTAGCATAATCTCCGGCAGGTTGAATTCCTAACTCGCCCAAAGATCTATTACCAACTAAAGTAATACCATTGACCATCGGCTTATTAGTAAGTAATTCGTAATCTCTACTTTCTGGTTGATAGTCACCTACGAAGATAACTACCTCTGTTCTTACACCCGCCTCAAATGGTTTAGACAATACAATCGTATCTTTGGCATCGTTTAAGTTAAATTCAGTAGAAAGAATCTGAGTATTTTCAATATTAACGTAGAAGATGTTTGCTTTACTTAATATTGTCATACCAAGTGGAATCTCATTACTATAACTCTCAAAAGTATAACTAATTTTGTATTGAGTCATAGCACCACCACCAACCGCTATCCATCTTGAAGCACCGCCGTCAGAAGTTGGCAATATACTAATACTATCTATTGGAGCATTGCTGGTTGCATCATATAAGTAGATTCTAGTATTTTCACGGATAACAATATATTCACCACCAGTTTCGTTATTATAATTGGCGGCATCTGCAACGTGTTCTAACTGTTTAAAACCTAATTTTGTTAAATAAGAGGATACTTTGGTTGCCATCTTTTCTTCCTATTATTTTAAAGTACGAAATCCACGATAAATTACAGCTATACCATTTTCTTGTACGTCTTCGGCTGCAAAGTTTAAAGTAATAGTCTTTGTCGCACTGTCGTATGTATATTGATTTGGATATTGGAATACACCGTTTACATACAAGTCAAATGCAACATCGTCTGTTAATACTAATTGCTGTCCTACTGTATTATTAGCTGTAAAGAATTGTGGTGCAGGAATAACCATAGCCCCCATTTCTTGATTTAATCTTGCAATTTTAGCATATAAATCATCTACGGTATTTTGTAATGAACTACTAACATCTAAATAGCTTAATTGTGTTTGTAAACGTGGTACAATTTGAATAGCACCGGTAGAAGAATTTAAATCCAGTGAAATACCATCAGGAACTTGGAACTTATCTGGTGAAATATCAAAAGATTCTGTAGTAGCATTCCAAGTAGCGTTACCTGGTCCATCATAGTATGTTTTACCAAGATTTAAGACGTATACATAAACACCATTCTGTAATACTAATTCTTCATATTTCCAAGCACCGGCTGTATATGTTGCAATTACAGGAGAATTTGTAACAGTATACTTAGCTACTAATGCAGTTAAACCTTCGCGTGGTTCAATTACGTATTCGGCATATGTTCCATTTCCAGGTAATTCATTTTCAGTAGGTACCATAATATCAACTTGACCGTGATAGTGGCCTGGAATATGTACTGCATTAATTTGTTCTCTTACGTAATCTACAACGGCTTTATTGGTTGGGAATTTAACTATATTATCAGGATATAAAGAAAGGTTCTGATCTTTATTTTTAGTATATTCGTAAGTGTTATTAAATACTCTTTCCCATTTACTAGTATCGAATGTATTACCTGATGTATGAGCTTCTTTACACCAATAAACATCACCATTATATAAAACTTTAGAATGATATGGAGATATAATGTAGGCTGTATTTGCTTTCCAATCCGGTATACCTCCAAGTCGTTCAATATACTGTTTTGTTTCTTTTACTAAATCCCATACTAAACCATTTGTTGCGATTGTAAAGTACTGATCTTCTGCAATTTTATTATTAGAAACGTGTTGAATTGCTTCTTTTGATCTAATTCTCCATTTGCTGTCTTGTTCTGCACTTATATCAGTATCAGACATTCTTGTTAGGTTAGTTAAATCGGTTTTTACTAATCCAGCTGTAGGTAAACCACTTTTAACAGCATATTCACAACCAATTTTTACAGAAGCAGAAGTCATACCTAAGATAAACAAGTCAGTTTCTAATTCAACTTCACCATATTGAGGTACACATTCAAATTCTGTTATCTGTCCTGCTTCGTTTGTACCCGTAATTTTAACCAATAACAATCTCTGCATCGGAATACGGACAGTCGGATAATACTTATCTGAAGCTTCGGCTGTTACTTCATCATTATCTACTAAAGTTGTACAAGTATAGTGATATAAATTGTCAGCCGCTAAGAGAGCATTAATTCTGATAACAAATCTCTTACCACCAGCAATAATATCAATTTCTTTACCGTCTAAGTTTTCTTTACCAAATGGAATTACTGGTTCAAAAACTGTATCATCTGTACTTTCATCCGAATCTGTTGCAAATCGAACAGCAAAATCATAAAATTCACCGGTTAAATCTATTCCGGTATAGTAATATTGTCCAATTTCAAAAACATGTGAGCCTGAAACAGCTTCACCTGGAACATACTTAAATAATTTTTCAGAAGTTTTATACAGTAATTCGTAAGATGAAGAGTTCGAGTAATCTGTTTTTAAATATTGTCTTGCTGTCAGTTCTTCATCCACATATTTAATTACTGCTTGAGAATTTGGATATTGTTCTGCAGAGCTAGCATTTGGATCTAATGGAATATAAGTTACTTTATTTGTTGTTCTTTCAAGGTTTAATTCATTTTCAGGATTAAATAAGTTACCTTGCCAAACATCTTTAGTTATATTAGAAAACGTATTAGTTGCTAAAACAGGACCGCTCATTGTTGCTGGTCTGTCTTCGATTTCTAATGTCAAGTTTGTAGTATTAACATTTGAAGCACTTGCATAAGCTAAAGGCCAATCACCGTCTTCTTTTCCATAGTGAAGTGCTGGATCAACCAAATCTGCTGTATTTACATTAGAAGTATCAGCATAAGCAAGATTACCGTTTTCACCTCTTCCACGACCAGTTGTCAACGTGCTTGTTATAACATTAGACATATCTTTCAATGCTAATTTACTTACTTCTTCTGCTAATTGGTCAGTATTAACAATTCCGTAATCGCCAAGTGTAGTTACAATATCATTTATAGCTTCTGCATCTTCAGTTTTTTCAATGTTAGATAAATCTGCATAAGCTAAGTTTTTATCATCAATTAAACCACGATTTTCTGCGAGAGCTTTTGTAGTAATATTTCTAGTATCTGCACGACAAAGAGGAATACCACCTTTAGTAATACCATTGTGAACACGTAAAGTAACGTTTCCGTCTACGCCCAATGTACCAGCTTCTTCATATCCTAAATCTGCAGTAACCTCAGCTAATACGCCAGTAAAATTCATATTAGAAACAGTATCACCTTTACGAATTGCTACTGCGGTAGTGGTAATATAACTAGCCATATTAAAGTAAATTCCTATTTTTGATTTTTTATAATTTTCACTTAATGTTTAGAACTTAATAAATGTAAATTTAGAAGTCTATTCTTACGGAACATTCAACAAGTTTCTTAGTACCTGGATTTTTATCAATGACTTTACCTAAACATCTTCCATATTCTACTGTAGATGCATGTCCTTTTTTAATTCTTGACAAGTAAATTTTATCACCGAATTTAGGCATACAGTTTCCATCCATTAACACAGGAACACGTCCAACTAAAGCAACAGGTAAATGTAAATCTGTTTTTCTTTCACCTAACTGATATCCAGGTTTCGTAGAGATAATTCCATTACAATCATCGATAGCTATTGAAATTTCAGCACTACCTTTACCAACTGTAATTAATGTACCAGGCTCATAGAATTTATCAGCTTCGTAGTATTCTCCCAAGTCAGCCCACCAAGCTCTAAAAGATGTACCATAGAAAGATATACCTGAGTCAGTGATATATGGGTTAGCTGTCGTACTATCAAACGGAGCTTTTGTGCCTTTACCTAATACAATTTTATCAAAACGTACATAAGATTCTACATTAATTGGATTACCTAATCTACTACCTGTTTGATTTGGGTTTGTAGAAATTGTTGTTTGTAAATAATTATCTTTAAGTACTTTAGGAGTAACAGCAGACTGATCAGCAGAATTTGCATTAGTTAATACTTCTTTTACCTCAAAATCAGTTGCATATCTAGTTGTACCGAAAACAGCTGTACTTGCTTCATTTCTTAAATCTAATGCCAATCGAATTGAGTTAGTACCTGTACACCATCCCAAGAATGAATCAGTTTTAGTTAAAGTAGGTTTACCAGCGTTTTCGTTTTTATCACAATACAGAGGTTTATTCAGCCATTCTGCAGGAAAATTCCATTGAAAAGCGGGTTGTTCTACGGCAGTAATAATAAATCTAGCACCTGAACCATATCTAGGTAATTGTGAACGCGGATCATAAACAGCAGGTAAAACTAATGGATTTGCTTCCAATTTAATATTACCTACACTTGGACCTACGAAAGCAAAACTCGTAATACCACCAATTTCATTTACACCGGTAATTTTTACTTTAAGATTTAATCCTTCTGCTGCCAAAATCAACAATTCATCGTATAATTCATAATCAGCACCGACAGCAGCAAGCTCAACAGAATATTGAATAGATACACTCTTATTTACAATTTCACCTGAATAAACAATACTGTTACCTACACGTAAACCAATTGGCATTTTCTCATTTGGAGCAGCCGGATCATTAAAATATCTACCTTGTGCCAATTCATATTTGAGGCTTGTAGTATTCCAATAAACAAACGTATAATTATTTACATCACTTGCAAACTGCTCTGTACGTACATTAACGAAATTATCTGCAGGTTGAAAATATGCCCAGTCAGGATCGTTTGGATTTTCAGACGTAAGAGTTCTAGGAACCGCTAATGCAGGAATACCAGAACCATATAAACTATCTACTACATAACAGTTATATGGACGCATCTTAGGATCATTTGGATAAATCAACATAGATTCGTTCGGTACTTCTGGAATACTCGATACCGCTTCGTTAATGACATCCAGATTTGAAACAACACCTAAGTTACTTAAAATTGCATTAAAGTATAATCTAATTGCATTACCAACACGAGATACAGAAGTTGCATATTTAGTAATCGTATTAGGTAAAGTAGCAACACCAAACAATACATCTGAAGTATTATTAGTCGGATCTTTTACGTATAAACCAATTGCACCAATATTCCATTGTTCTTTACCGTCATCCGCAATGGCACCTAAACCCTCAGGAGGTAAACTAATAATATATTGTAAACCACCAGAAGCAGTATTGAAGCGCCATTTTAAAATCTGATTGATATATGGATTACCATCTGCATCAACTGTCCATTTAGCACCTTTTGTACCTACTGAAAATACAACTTCACCTGCTTGTAAGAAATCATTATCTGTCCAGTTTACAACAGGTGTAGAAGGGTCAGTAATTGTATGATTAATGATTTTAATACCAGTGAAATATAATTTAATACCACCTCTTGTTACATCAGTCAATGCAGCAAGACCAGCAGTTGTAATGACTAAGCTGTAATTAGGATCAGGATCGATAGTTTTCCAGTTTACACCGTTATATTGTTCGAGTTCCCATCCATTTGAGTCACTACCTATTGCACAGAATAAACCTGGTTTTAAGCGAGCCACGTTCATTACAAAGAAATTATCTCTACTTACTGGTTCACCATCACCAGTTCTTCTTGAGAAAAATAAATCTGCTGAAATGTCATATTGTACAAGTTGTGCGCGTGTTACTAACATATTTTATAAAATCCTTAATTCGGAATAGGAACAAATGGTTTAATTGTTGGATTGTTTGTAAATGTATAATCAATATCGTGATAAATAGGAGCTGTCATAATACCAAATGTAGGTTTCTGGTCTTCGTCCCATTGTTTATCGTCACCGAAGACATATACATCAATAATATTATGTATATATAGAACTGTAGAGGCAATGTTATAAAATGTTGTTCTAAACTCTGTCATAAAAGTATCGTAATCAATTTCTGGCGGAATTTCAACTGCAACATTTACGTGGTTTGTAGGATACCAGTTTGAAGGTCTATCCCATTCGAACCACTCTATCCATTTACCTTTGATATCTTCCCAAACATAACCATAGTCATAAAAATCTTCTGGTTTATTGTCATTTACAGAACCATAGTTAACAGTTGGTTTATTTGGGCCAGCTACAGGTTTAACAATATATTTATTAGTACGAGTAGGTTGCATTAAAAGCTCAGATTCGCCCTTATCATTTATAATCATAACAGGTCTATATTCTTTAAATGTAGGTACTAAATAAGTTTGTTCTCCTACTGTTACTGTACCTCTAGGCATATCTTCTAAAACACCTTCAGATCTTGGCATATTTGTAAGTGAATCTTCTTGATTAGCAAGTGTACCTACCTCACCATAATCTTCATGAGGAAATACATATTCTCTATGATATTTTGCACCTAATTCTTCTGCAGTCCTAAATGTTACATATCGCTGTATCGGATCTTTACCTGAAGAAATGTCTCTAATAGGAGTAAATAATTGTTCAATATCAAGTATTCGTGAGTTTTTAGAAGATACATTATAAAATCTATATGAATTTTCAGTACCAACTATCTTATAAAAGTTTGTTAATTCTTCAAGTAATGCATGTTTTTCTTCAAGGGTCATATTTTTAATGTTTACGCGTATACCCATGAATTCTATTAAATTATTTATCTGACTACTATCTACTTTATTGATACTTCTAATATTTCTTAATCTTTGAATACTATCATATGTTTCATTTAATAACAATTTTTGAAAAGTACCAAGCAATTCAGGAAACAGTTTACCTTTTAAATCAAATTCAGATACATACTTAAGAATAGACTTTGTTTCCGGTACTTGTAAATAGTATTCGTTATTTTCAAATGTTCCTTCTCTAGAAAACGGTACAACTTCAAGACATTTTACTGAATAAGTCTCAAAGTTATCATCAATAATCATCAAGCAACCGTCCGTACCTTCTTCTCTAATGAAAAATCCTGGACGAACATCATCAATACTTAATCTTACGATATGTTGATTTACTTTTGCTATTACATCGTATAATAAAGGTACACTTTCACCATACTTATCTTTAGGACCATAGGAGAAATAACCAGGCTCTTCATCGAACAAACAGTTTACAGCATCATTAGGCAATCTATAATAATCGATTTTATCGACGCCCGGTCTATAATCTACGTTTATTGTTAATTTTTGGTTATTGTAAGTAAATTTATCATGAGTAATCAATTGACCATTCTTAAAAAACATATATCTCTTGATTGTAAAATCATTTAGAGAGAATGTTCTAGTAGTCTGATTCCAAGTATCTACATTTTCAACATCACCAAAATAAGCTAATTTTTGAATAACTGCAATTACAACTTTACTAGTCAATACATTTGCATATTTGGTTATAATAGTAAAACTCGTATCATCGTTAATTGTATATTCATTAGGAGCCAGTTTATATCCGTTAACAAATACTAAAAGGTTATTATTTAATAAGCCTTGTAAATCTCCGCCGTTTTTATCTCGACCTGAAATTTTAATATTACCTTGTGTTAAATTTACAGAATATTCATAAGAAGTTGAATTACTTTCATATTGAAATAAGTTTAAGTTATTAACGACCTCTTCTTTAATATTAACATATCCATCGACAACAGAATACATAGATTTAGGTACAATCAAACCGTTATTAAACAATAAAGTTGTCATACCTACTTTTGTAATTGATAACTGATCTTTTATATATATCTTATTTATTTTATTCGGTTCAGTCATTTCACATACTATTTAAAATTTTGGATTACTTCTATTACTTCTACATTCGATAAGATAAGTAAACCGTTTTTATTAACATCAATATTATCTAAAGGTGACAATACTCTACACCATGTCACATTCGGAGTTTTCATTACAGCAGTATAAATATCAGATAATTTCAAAGATTTACCAATATAATCAGGCGTAACCTCAAACAATTTACTAATATTATTCTTAATGTTTTGTAAAATAATACCACTCGTCAACGTTGCTGTTTGAGATAATTCTGCTTCTACTTTAATTCTAACTTGAGTAATTTCTGGTTGTTTAAATTCCAAGAAAGTAGTAAAGTGATTATACTGATTAAGAATAGGTTGGTCTAAGTTATTAATACTTCTTGTATCAATTCTGTTACCTGTGAAACTAGCTTGGACTTGTAAGTTATTATAAGAAGTAATTTCAATCGTACCACCTACGCCAGCTTCTTGTCCATTACCAGAACTCAGTGTAGAAGTAATATTAACTACAAAACCAGAACCGGTAGAACCTTCTTGTGGAACAGTTAAGGTAGTTGCAAATTCACCATTATAAGGAGTACCATAACTAATATTCTTTAACCAAACAGCATTTAAAACAGCACCTGAATTATCAACGGTAGAAACACGTAATTGTAAATCTCCATTTGTTCCATTTACTGTTACAATGTCATTCGGTCTATATCCTGTACCACCTTTACCTAATTCAACACGTCCTTGATCTAAATTTAGCTTCGCTGTATATACTAAGGTTTCATCTAAGGACGCTGGAGTACCCATAGAAATAAATTCAGTACCAGCTAATGTTGTATTTCCATCTATTCTAACTGTATAAACAGCATTATCGATATTTACAATTTCAACAGTAAATGGAATTGAAACTTTATCGTTTTTGAAGATATATGCTAAAAGATTTCCATCTCTATATCCATTTGCAGAGGTTAATCCATTTAAAGCGACATTATAACCATACATCGGAAAAGCAGCCGTATTTAAAAGATCATGAGTTAAGTAACCTTCTGGATTACCTCCTGGACCCGGATCGCCTGCTTTTGGGAATCTAACCTCGAAATAACCATTCTGATCGTAGTATAAAACAGATGCATCTTCTTCATATAACATTTTCATTTTACTAAATGTAATAAATGGATCACCAACTGTATTATCGGTATCTACAGAATAAAATTCAATCACGTAGTGCTTATATCTATTATAAATAGGACGTCCAGAAGAATCATATTTACCCTGGAAACACGCA
This sequence comes from Succinivibrionaceae bacterium, assembly GCA_051892875.1. Lineage (GTDB taxonomy): Bacteria > Pseudomonadota > Gammaproteobacteria > Enterobacterales > Succinivibrionaceae > JBJFGR01. The sequence continues at coordinate 28,811 of JBJFGR010000105.1, read as the reverse complement.
GTAGGGATCCAATCAGTCCAGTTATCATTTTCATTGTTATATGGATTGTTCAAAAAAGTTCTGTCAATTAATCTATCCCAGTTTTCACTGTTACGAACGTTATTTAAACTAGGCATTGGATCCATATTAGTACCAAACATAGCAATAGTACCAATAAATGTACCACGCTCTAAACTGGTTGCTTGGAATTTAATACCTGCGATAGCTTTTTCTTCTGAGAAAGTTGTTATAATTTGTACAGGTTGTAATAAGCTAGGCTCCCAAACGCTTTGATAATATAAATCTTGACTTTGATCAGATCTAGCATTAATCAGCGGATTATTCTGAACAGGAGCCGGTATAATTCCTCTATCATCATTTGTATAAATTAATGTGGAACTAGGAGTACTTTCAATCTTTAAATTAACTTGTAAACCTGTACCGTTTCCTGGAACACTCGGATAAATAGTTGTAAACGGATTTGGATGTTTTTGTACCCAGTTGTCAGTAACTTTATATGTAATTAAACCGACTTTAGTAACACCACCACTACTATTAATTGCTTCAACACGTACTTTTAATTCATTGTTTGTATTTTGGACAAGTAATTCTTCATTAATTTTATAGTTTGCACCACTACTAGCAATCGCAACATCAGCAAGAGAAGCTGTATATTCAGTTGTCATCGTATTTTTCCAATCCGGTAACAAACTATCTCTTGGATCTTTAGTGTTATCATTAATGAAGAGTTGTCCTTTTGCTCCGGTATCTTGAACCAAAATAGTATTTTCAGAATTACTCATATTCTCAATTTTAAAAGAGAAAGAACCCCAGAAACCTCGAACGGAGTTAAGCATACCAGCAAATACAGTTTTGTCACTAATTGAGCCGACAATAAAATATGGATAAGTTTGGAATGATTTAATACCAGTATAATAAACCATATTCATCATCAAAGAATCATATGCACCTACTTTATTGGCTTCTTCATATTCACCCCAAACAGCAGCAGTCAAATATCCGCATTTATTCTGTAAGAGTGCTTCATAGTCTTGTCTACGTACAGCACGGTGACCAGAAGCAAATACCATAGGAGAAGTATATCGTAATGTTTCAACAGATTGTTTAGAAAATCCACCGTAAGCAGTCGTGGTAGTATTAACAGTAACATCTAAAGTTTCTACATTACCTAAACTATTCATATAAGTTAAAACAGTAAGTAATGAACCTTGTTTTCCAGTTTCTGAAATATTACCTTCTTCACCATCGTTGGAAACGTATGTGATTTGAATATTACTTCCAGACATAGGCATATTACCGAGCTGATTATTACCAACTTTAATATATGACCTACCATCTGGATCTGTTTTCAGTACACATACATTCATTTGACTTGGATCATAAACTGCACTTTTATCGTATGCTAAGAAAGATTCGTCAACAATCCATTCTTCACCATTTACTTTAACAGATACGTAATTATGGTTACATTTAAAGTCTGAAGAAAAGTAGAATTTTTCGTTTTCAATACCATTAGAGGTTTTATTTACTTCTACAATTTCACCTTGTACTAATATAACTTCAGTTACAGTTTCAATATTTGCTGGACATATAATAGCAGAAGGATTAAAAAATTTCTTACCGTCAATCAAAAATTGTGTATTGGCTGGAATAGTAATAGTCATACCAACAAAGTTATTTTTTGTAATGTTGGCTTGACATTGTGATGAAACATTACCGTGTAAAGTATTACCAAGAGTATTAGCTAACTGATAAACACCTGCTTCTGAAAATGCACTATCCGTATAGCAGTTTGCAAGAGCTGTACATAAACAATATTGAAGCATTGCACCGTATGCCGAAAATACGTTAACCAGTGCTTCAGAGGTATCAGATGGGTACATTGCTCTAAAGGTTTCGCTTTCTGTACTCCACTGTTGTGTAATTGCAGTAGCTAAAGATTCAACATCATAAATAATATTATCGAGTTTCATATTTTACTTACTCACTTGTAATAGTAGCATTTACTGTACCTTCTGTTTCTCCTAATGCTGGAACAGTAAAAGTACAACTTACAATATATTGATTACCTTTTTTTTCGATTGCGATATTGGCGGGGTTTAAACGTACTCTAGGCTCAAATCTACTAATATCCATATATAAAAACATTTCAACATCAGAAGGATCGACGTTGTTTTCAAATAATAAAGTTTTTAAAGAAGTACCGTACTCTCTATTAAAGGGAACATCGCCTTTTCCTGTACTAAAAAGACGCTCTAAACTTTTTTTGATATTTGCAAGATCTGTTAAAACCGCAACGTTATTTGTCGGACTGGTCCTAAAAGATACATTTAAATCACTAAACTTTGCCATGTATAAAATATTTGAATGGAGAATGTATATTTTACTTTTTAATTAGAACTTATTTAGCGATATATTGTTAAGAAATAATAAATTAACCTTGCCCAGGTTGTGTTGTATTAGGACCAGCCGCCGTACCGCCCATTTCGTATTGATGTGTATGTGTAGATAAATTAACAGCACCACTTTTAGCGCTTACTTCACCGTCTGCAGTTACATTTCCACCTACTTTTAAATTTCCTGTTATTTCATTACTCGGACAGTCTATTTTTGTTGAATTAGCCTTTACGTTAGCATTTGTACATTCAACAGATATGTTAGTACATTTTATAGTAATATTCGTAGCAACATTAGCATTTATATTTTTTACTTTATCAATGTTTATGTCACCGTCGAATAACATTTGGAATAATTTTTGAACTTTATCTATACCTATAAACTGCCCATCTGTTCGATATACTCCATAAGTATTCAAATAAGACTCTCCAGAAGGTGTCTGGCTAGTCTTTTTATAAATACAACCAAGATATAGTAAAGAATTAAAATCGTCTCCCACGGCCAAAATAAGTACCTTAGAACCAACCTCCGGAATCTTATGTGATAAATCAGCAGAATCACTCATTCCCATAAAGGCCGTATCTACTCTTGCTGTCCACGGTAATTGTTCAGTTGTAATAGAAGAAGGGTGTAATTCATTGATACGTACTTTTACTCTATAATTAAAGGTAGGATCATTGTTATCTTCAACGGTCCCTATGAAAAGAGGATTTGATATTTTTTTATTTATATTAGAGTAACCTTGCATTTAATATGTATCTCTCGTTTTACCTTTACTATTTAATCCCTGCATAACCATTTCAATACTAGCAGTAATTGCACCTGGATTCATTGTAATGTGTATAGCATCAATTATATATGTACCTGATAACGCCATAAGTTTATTTGTTTTATCTTGCGCATCTAAATATTCAAAGTTTACAATCTGTCCTAATCTATATGGCTGGAAGAATTGACTCTCAACTGTTATATAAGATGAATAAGTTGCTAATACACGTTTGTTTTGTTTATAAGCGTTATAATAATTAGAATGAAAATTACCAACATCAAAAGGATACCAATCTTGACTTAATCCTTGTGATAATTCTTTTGATATATTAATAAGATTACTTTCTGCAACTACTTTTCTTGATGCAGGCTCTTTCCAAGAATAAGTCAATACATCAAAATATAAATCTGTACCACCATAACCTTCATTTTTAAGATTATTTGTACCAGATTGAATAGAAGCAGCTGCCGATGTATATCCAAATTGTTTTGTTTTTAAATTTGGTGTCGGAGACTGTACAAAAGTATAAACATTCGAGTGTCTGTCTCTAAATAATGAAGTAAGATTTTTATAGAGAAGAGTTTTATATCTATCTATACACCAAAACATACCAGAAGTTTCATTTACATATCCATACTGAGTCATATAATTAAAAAATTGATATGTATTTCTATTTCCAGCTACCCACAATTGTAAATCATTAGTTTGATCGATTTCTGCTTTCAAATTACTATTTGCTGCAATTGTCTTAAATACTTCGCTTGATAATGCGTATCGATTAAAATGATTTACTTGTCTATAACCTTGGAAATAATCTAGCACCCCTTCAATATGTAGCATTACAAATTTTTGACTTAATTCCAAACGTCTTACATTATAAATACGGAAAGGATATGTATCATTAATACCCCAAAGTTTAGCAATTATCTGGAATTTAATTTGTGTGCCGTCAACAATTGTTTTATAGTCAAAAGCATTAATAGGTATAGATATTTCTAATTCACACGTAGGAATAGATCGCATTATAGATTCGTAAATGTCAGCTTTAGCCAGTACTACGCCTTTGCTTTTTAAAATATCTGTTCCTTCAATAAGGATTTTTAAATCGTATGTACTTTGAATTTCCATTAGTTTAATTCTATTACTGAACCTATACGAGTTTCGTCTTGTGCGCCTTGATTATTATTGTTATTAGAATCTTCAATAAATCCATCAATACTATCTTGTTGCGCGATTTGATATACCCAATTCTCTTTAAACTGGGTAAAAGGATCTTCAATTCCATTAAGAAAAAGTATCCACCACCAATATTCTGTACTACCCAATCTACTGTTTTTCGCTACTAACTCTGGATAGTCTTGCTCGTGATTAGAAACTAAATAATTCTGGTCATAGTTTATTTCGATTGTACTTTCATTAAAGTTAGTGAATAAGTTCATTAACCCTTTATTCAAATCTGTTACCGCTATACCATTATTATCAATACAAGTAGCTGAAAAAAATGAATCAAATTTTGTTGTATTAGCCATTATTTACCTCTATTCTTTTTTCTCAGTTTTATCAACAGGAAGGAAATCTGCAACATCTATTTCACCATATCCCATATTAGATTGCCGCTTATTCCATAACATATTTGAATAAGTATCTGCAGTCATTGCTTCGATTGTTGATATGTTTATTGTAACGTTAGCTAATAAAGGAACCAAATATGAATTTCCAGAATCACCGGGACGGATATGATTAGGATAGGTATGTCTAATCATTGTTTTTGTATTAGGATATTCTACACTTATGCTTTCAACGATACAGTTGTCTACAATTAATATACCTCCTAACTGTAAAAGAATATGAGCATAGTTCGTACGTAAATTTAATTTTTCTTGACCATCATATTTAATAGAAACATTTAGCGGAGAAGGAGGAGGACTATAAAAACCTAATGCACCAACTTGTTTAGGCAAACACAAACTACCGAGAAATTCTAATGCTTCAACAAAGTTAGTATTTTTACCGGTAGCATCTTTTTGTAATTCATAACCGTCGTCGATAACAGGAATACGTAAAGATAAACGTAAAGGCTCTGTTCCTGCCCATACTTTTAATGTAGTTGCTCGGTTAACGGAACTAATGGCATCTGTACCACCGGTATATGTACCGCTTACCATCTGCATGACACCATTTACTAAGTTACCACCACTAAATGAGTTTAAAGGCATTTCCCATTTTGAACCAATATTATATGAAAATTGTTCTGGGAGATTTGCTGAAATAAGATAAGTATCAAAATTTTTAATATCAGTATGCCCATACATATTTGAAAAATCAGAAATATACAAGCGAGTCTGATGAAACTTTCTTAAATGCTTATTTGTAACTTGATCATTATCAGCCAAACCGATATCAGAGAAGTCTAAAGACTTATGTCTAGCAACATTACGACTAACATTAGAATAAACCTCTTTTAAGCTTATATTCTTTATAATATTATCTACAGTATTTTTTATACTAGCTGTTGTTTCTGCGATAACCGGTATACCCTGATTACTCATTTGTTCTAATACATCCGTTTAATTTTAATTCTTTTTATAATACGTGGAATATAAACATCATCAAAATCTGTAATATCCACGGTTTCTCGTTTAAATGTTTCAAAGGCCGATCTAGAAGTAAACATTGGTACAAAGCCTTCTTCTTCAATATACGGTGTAACCAATTCGTGTTTATTTCTATCTACTGCTATTGAATATCCTGTTTGTAACTTATAATAAAAATCTCCGTCTTTAACACCATCTGAATAAATATAATAATTATACACACTCGGAGCTGACCCGGTACTTCCATCTACACCACAGTTTCTAATATATCCGGTATCAGAACTATCAAGCAACTCTCTGTTTTTCTTATCTTTTACAAACTTTTTACAATCTGAATGAGACTCGAACCAAATTTTTGTATGATCTGCTTCAAATGTTTGACCGCCATTATCTTGCATCTGCCAAACCTGTTCTCTAGTACAGCTCAAACCGTCAATATTATACTTACATTTAGAACTTGTATCAATATCTTGATGTAAACTTGCACAACCTGATAACAATAACATACAAACAATAACTAACTTTTTCATGACAAACCTCCTATTTAATCTTTATAATTATATTGTGTCATGTTTAGCTATGTATGTAAAACAGTTTATGAATACATCAAAGTTTGAGCAAAATCACCAACAGGATAAATATCTTTTTCGTTACCAGAAGTAGTAATGTTATTAATAATCGTCGGTGCAGCACTTCCAGAGAATCCACCAGAACTACCTATAGAAGCTGTAACTTGTGCATTCTGATTATCCATTCCACTTAATTCTATAGCTTTCATACTATTTAATTGAGCCATTTGATCACTGCTTCTTTCTTCATTAGATGCTACTTTAGTAGTTTTAATCGATTCTTGTGGATTTTCTGCATATTTACCATTAATCATAGTAGCAACTCTTCCTTGTCTCGGCGCATTTTCATCATATTCTACATGCAACCACTGTGTACTACCTGATCTTTCTGCAATGGCTCTACTAAAAGGAATACCATTATTCTGCATGATTTGAATTAAACCATTCGGAGAAATACCATTGGCCTGAACATCCATAGCTTTACCAGTTAAGTGTCTAGATTGTTTTGCACCACCTACAGCTCTGTTATAATCAGGATCACGATAAGAACTTGTAATTCTCAATCCTTTATCATCACCATACTCTTGCTTAATGGCAGTTTGTAAAGGATTAATTACATTAGATTTAACGGCATCTATATTATTTTGAATTTGTCCTGGAATACGTTTATTTCTACTAATTGAGGCATTTAATGGTACATCACCTTCTGCACTAGGTTTAGTATTATAAACAACTGCACCTCCCTCTACTTTTTCGCCTCGCGCTTCTTCTTTTGTCCAAGCAGGAAATTCTCTTTTCTTTGGTCTAACTTTACCCTTTCTATATTGAGGTTCTGTATTTTCTTGCTGTTTTTGTTCTTCTTTCTTAACTGTTTTTTCTGTTTTACCTTTGCTAGATGCTTTTACTTGTTTTGGTTTATCGGTAGAGCCTTCTTCTTTATCGCCTTTCTTTTTATTCCACCAATTTTTTGCAGCTTCTATAGCAGATTTACCGAGATCTCTAATACCAGAAAAAGCAATACTACCGAGTAATCCTGCTGGACCACCAATTATAAAGGCGGCGATGTGTCGTTTAAAGTCTTTCGCAAGCCAACTACCTACTTTAGAAGCTGCTTGTCCTACTTTGGAATTTTTAAGGGCTTCAAAACCTTTTTTAATGTTTTCCCATTGACCATATATCATTTTACCGGCTGCGCCAAGTAATGCACCGTAGATATTTTTAGTCAAAGCAAAGCCCCAAACTGCACCTTTGAAGGCATCAACACCTAATTTAGCAATAACGCTAGATGATCCCTCTGACATTCCCATATCTTGTAAGAAAGAAGATATTTTTTCCTGAACAACGTCACCTAACTTATTTAACAAAGGATTAAGCAGCATCATAATGGCAGCACCTTTCAATACTCCCATAAAGCCGTCTACTATTTTAGCTAAAAATCCTTTTTCTTCTTTCTTTTCTTCAGTTGAACCTTTTTGTGGATCTTGCTTTTTCTCTACAAGATTTTTAATCGATTGTACATTATCAACTAATTGTTTTAATTCAGTATTTTTAGTTGCAGAAGAAGTTTTACCTGCTGTTAATTTTCCGGCGGATTTAAGATAAGCTTCCATAAATTTATCTTTAACACCACCGAATAAACCAAATATTAATTTATCCAATCCCAAAGCATTAATAACAGCAGGATTTAAAATACCACCAGAAGCCATAGACAATGCAGTACTTGCAGCAAAACCGCCTTTTGTTTCTTTTATACTTTTAGCAGTTTTACCTAGAGTTGTTTCTCGCCAACCGTCTTCTTTTAATCTTTTATCTAAGTTATTTTCTCTTAATTTAACTTCCTTATCATAACTTTTCATATCTTTGGAAGTTTTATACAATAATAATTGACTTTTAATGAGCGATATTTCTTTTGCCTGTCTATTTAATTGTGCATCTGACATTTTAGATAAATCAGTGCCTTTAACAAACAGTTCTTTAGATACTATTTGAGAAATCGCTTTATAATCTGTGTCTTTTTTATTATTTTTTAAGCGTTTAACAAGTTCATTTATTGATTTTATAGAAGTTTCTTGAGCTTTTGCTAGTGCTTCTATAGATTTTTGTAATTTTACATCTACTTTTGCACGTTCTGTTACTTCAACTTTAGTTTCTGAGCTTGCAACCGGCTTAAAATCGAGAGTATTTAATTTTTTTGTTAAATCATTAATACCAGAGGTAAGCTTTTTTAAATCACTACTGCTACTTTTTGTGTCTTTGAGTGATTTATCTAGCTTTTCAATAACAGAAGTTTGTTTTTTAGTAGCTTTTTTCTGCTCTTGAGTCTGTTTTGTAAGCTCAGTAATAGCAGAAGACAAGGAGCCTAACTGTTCCTTTAAGTCAGGCGCTTTATCTGGTACATTAATCTCAGTTTTATCCGAATTTATTGTATTTTTCATTCTGTTCTTGCTCTATATCAATTAAATGTTGCGTATGCCTATTATAAAACCACTCTACATATTCCCAAGGCATATTTGCAACATCCTGATATCCTAGTTTCAAGTGATACATTAACCACCACTCGCGCTCTAGAATATCATTTATATCAAATCGCGGAAAAAAAGTCTTCTAGGGTCAAATAGTAACCTCTAGATTCCTCCTTTCCACACTTAGGACATGTAATTTTAATTTCTTCTTTAACACCCCAAACAGCTTTAGTAAACCATTCTTCGATTGCAGTAATATCCGCAGCAGTAATTTCATCTTCTTCTGCTAATTTATACATTTCTTCCAAAGATTTACCATTAGAAACAATGCACAAATCTAATAATAATAATCTAAGTTGAAGATCTGTCTTATCCATACCATGTTTAGCCATAAAATTATCAATGACTAAATCGTCTCCAACAGTTTTATTACGAATTTCTGTTGTACCTAATTTTTCTAATTCGATTTCAGTGATTAAACCTTCAATATCATCTGGTGTATAAATTGCTAAGTCACCCATATTTAAAGCAAACTTAACTTCTTCACCGCATTCTTCATTTGTACACTTAAATCTCAATCTAATCGGATATTTAGAATATGTAACAAATCTAATACGATATAAGATATACTGTAAATCAAACCAGAATAACTCTTCGAATGTCATCTCTGGATTATCAAATGTAACCAACTTCTTAATAAAATTCAGATAATCTCGACTCGAATCCTGTTCTTTCTGCGCAAGTGAAATAATATACTTCTGTTCAATTGGAGTAATCTTTCTAATACTTACACTAAAAGGTTTTTTATATAAAATTTTTCCTGGTAAATCAATAGCTATATATTCTGCCATTTTTCTTTTCTCCTTTTTTATTAACCGTAAACATCAGTTGAATCGTAGCCATTGTCACCTTTTCCGGTAAAGCCTGTTATGATTCTATCTCCAACACTCATCGGAGATCCAACAAGCTCCATAGCAATAGCTTTATTCTTCATTGCCGAATCGAATATAACTTTATCCATTTTAAACTTTGCTGTTAAAGTTAATCTTTTTGGATCCATTGTATATTCTAATTTATAACTATCCTGTAAATATGGAAAACATCCTTTTAATGTATAATGTGCAGTACTTGTCCACGGAGTATTAACACCACCAGGACCTGTAAAGTAAATCTCAATATCCTTTTTATAAAACTTCATCGGATAATAATATTCACCTTCATCATTAAAAATCAACTTTTTCCATGATTCAAGATAATACTGTGTCAACATACCAGATGAACAGAAGAAAGTAATAGAAACATCTTGATAATTCTGTATATCATCTGGAATATTACACCAACCTGTACGTACTCTTCTTGTACTAGTTCCAAAGTTTCTAACTCCAAAAACTATATTTTCAACAATAGGAGTATACGCACTAAATGCATTAGATATACCACCAGATATATTATTCCATACTCCTTTTAAACTTGTCCAATCATTATCTGTACGTTGATAGGTATTGTTTAAGTATAAGGTAGGCATAACAACTTCAAAATTATTATTAAGTTGTTCATCTGGAATACTATCTACTTGTAACTGACTTTGAAAACGAAGCATACTATTACCTTCTAACTAAATAACCTAAAGATTGAATATGAATTGTCAGCAAAGTAATCATAATTAAAATCTATATCTACTGATACTGGTTCAGAACTACTAGGATTAATTGTACTTACTTTATACCCAATCGGATAGAACCCTTTTAACCAAATAGTACGCTTATCTAATTCTTTTCCAGTATATGGATCTCTTACACCACCACCTATAATAACCTGAGCATCTGTAACATAGGCAGTTCTTGGTACACGCGTTCCTAAAATCGGACTATGAATTAAATCACACCATGCACAAATAATATTCAACACACTACCTTCAAAATCTTCTGTAACCTGACAATGCCATGTACCTGATTTGTCTTGAATTGTACCACTTGTTCTTTTATGCGTACCTAAAACCAATTCACTCTTTTTTATTTGAGAACCAGGATAAGAAAAAGATGTACAGCGTAAACGTAAAGTCGACGCATCCGCTACTTTTTCATTACCAGATAACTTACCAACGACTTTCTGCGTTAATTTGGCTAACAATAAACCTGGAGTATCTGATATTATAAATTCAACTTGAGATTGCTTTAAAGGATCTTGTAATCCACGTATCTCGCTTAACTGTCGTAATGCCATATTATATATAAATAAAAAGGGAAAGATTACTAAATATATACTTACTATTTAGAACTAATTCCCTCTATAACAAGCAAAATAAATAAAATTAAATTATATAAGGCAAATACCAATCATACTTAGAATAAAGTTTTGCTAATTGCTTTATATTTGTACACTTTCGATAATCATTAAAAATTTTTTTGTTTATTACATCTACATCAGCATAAACGTATTCACCAGTTATACGAATTAATGCATAACGCTTTTCTTTTATAAACAATTTAAATTCTGGATCTTTTTCATACTTAGTCTCTATAAATTGCTCATCACTTGAAAAAATAGTGTACTTAGGAAAGCCATACATCTTCGATATATCACTTACTTCTTCTAATTCTTCACCGTCGTCAAAAAATACTTTAACATAAAAACGCTTATGATATTGATATATTGCAGATTTATTAACTTTGGTCACACTCTGCTCCTTTTCTCCATATAAACTTTAATGATCCAACACCATGACATTCAAAAAATTTCTTAGTTTTAACTTTTTCCTTATATTCTCTATATTTATAAGGATTTCGTCCGTGTCTAATTAATGTATTATTTTCAACATAAAACTTATCTGGGCCTGTATATCCCTCAAAAGTAAACCCAGCTTCTTTATATCCTTGACCATTAAATAAGTTAGCATCTGCATAGCATAAAATAGAATCTGGGTCATGCATATCAATGAAATATTTTAATAGTTTAGATGTACCACCAATTACAAAATTATTAGATGCAATACAACCTCTTATCCATTCGTATTCGGCTTGTGGTTTTCTTTTACCATATCGTTTACATTTATTAAAAGAAGCAATTTGTACCAAAACACCATTATAATATAAACCATACCTAATTTTTGCTGGTCTATATCCTTGAATATGATTTGCTAAACAAAATGCCCTATAATCACTATTTTCTATTTCTTTAATTATACATTTTCTTGCATAAATTTTATTATTTTTCGAAATAACACCTAACCTAGCTTTTAAAATATCTTTTATAATTTCTTGTTGATATTTCCATTGATCCTCCCAAACTTGAATTAAATCAATACCTTTTTCTTTGGCAAGTAAGTACTTTTTATAATGATAATCCTTAGATTTCCTGTTTGTTGAATGCCACCAATTACCATTACACTCAATTCCTATCTTTAAACTAGGTATATAAATGTCTATTTCAAAACGTGTACTATCTTTACCAGTAATATATTTTTCAGTTATAAAGCCTAACGATTCAATAAAATTCTTTACTTCTTTTTCCAAACCAGACGTTGACAAAGTACCATTCTTTTTCTTAGTTTGATACGCTTTTTCATACATATCATCATGATTGTATTTAGCTTGTATTTCTGGAGATTGAATCGGATACTCTACTCCATATCTTTCTAAATTAGTCTTTTTTATTTTCTCTTGAATCTCTTCCGACTGAAAAACGTTGTCTACACCATATTTATCATATACTATTTGTTGTATCTTCGGATAAAGTGCGGAATTTTTACCAAATATACACTCATCTCCATATTTTTCCAAGTTAGTTTTCTTTATTTTTTCTTGGATTTCTTTTGCTTTACCTATACAGTCTACACCATATTTATTTTGCCAGGTTTTTACTACCTTTTCATGTATTTCTTTTCCTTGTAAACAACAAGTTGTTCCATATTTTTCGAGATTTGTTTCTGACTGCTTTCTTGTAGCATTTTTAACACCACACTCATAACTACAAAACTTAGAAGCATTTATATGCTTACCGTTATCTTTTGTATATGTACAGTTATTTATATCATAATAGTACTCTTTACCACATTCTTCACAAATACGTACACCTGACTCCGGATACTTATACTTAGCAAAATTAGTATTTCTATATTTATTATAACATTCCTCTGAACAAAACTTACCATCGGCTCTTTTGGATATAAATTTCTTACCACAATATAAACATTCTTTTTCATAGGTTTGTGATAATTTATGTTTATAAATATGACTTTTAACACTAGATCTATTAATACCTAGTATTTCACTGACTTCTTTACAAGATTTCTTTTGTACTACGTATAATTCGTAGATCTTTTCTACATCTAAAATCTGTTTTGACATGTGTTTTCCTAATAAAAAATCCTACATTTTATTATGCAGGATTTTAATTTATTGTAAAGACATTATTTTCAATTATGACCACTGAGCTTGATGTAATATACTATGATTCTGTATACTTTCAACTTGTTCAGTTAATTTTTCAAGTCTACGTTGCAAAGCCTCAGTATGAATTTTAAAATCACCATCAAATTCTACACCGTCACGAGCTTGAATAATAGACTCAATAAATCTCTTGGAAATAAATTTGCATAAGAAGTCTACTTTACTCATTTCAACGTATTCTGGTGATGTAAATCCAATTGCACCTTCTAACTCAATCTGACCAAAACCAAACGGTGCCAATATTTCCAATCTATTCTGTGATCTGTTTACCCAACATCTAGGTTGACCTGTAGAAAGATCGTCCATCGTATTACTTAAAATCGTATCCATAATGTTGTAATTACTAAATCCTGCAGAACCAGTAATCTGAAAACCAAACATTTGTTTCTCGAATAATGACGGATTAGAGTAATTCGACCAGTATGGACGCTCGGCTCTAATGATACCAAGGAAGTAGGCATTTTTTAGTTGATCTTCTGGTATTTTTGGAGAGCCACCTGTGAGGAAGGTATCGAAGGGAATATACATACCTCCGTTATCGAGCATTGGAGGAGTAAGGCCTGCCCAGTCGAAGCTTGTTTTACCACCGCCGGAAGAGTTGTAGGTAGTGCAATAGACAATTCTGAGAGGGAAGGACCTAAAGTAATCGAGGGTACCGAGTGCAATGGCATCTTCTTTGAGTAAGCCTTCTTTATCGGAAATAGACAGGTTTGGATTAGCAAGGTCTAAATTGATTGCTCTGTCTATGATTTCTCGGATTGGAGTGAAGTTTGCCATATTATGTTTTCCTTAATTATTAGAGAACACTGTTATAATAGTCGCTACGTAATTCAGCTTCCCAGTCGGCAGAAGATAAATCGAGAGGGTTTGATGAAGCATTTGATAAAGAGGTAATAAGATTTGTTTTATCAGCTTCTGTCATATAAGGTAAGATGTCAAATTTAGCTTCGTTGTAATTTTCGAGTTGTACTAAATCTAAACTATCAATTTCTTCATCACCATAATCATCAATCGTAGTTACTTCAACATAGACATCAGATTCGAATCTTTGGATACCGTCTTTAACATAAAAGTCATCTTCGCTATATCCGTTGTCGAGTAAAAATGTACGTAATTGGACATGTTCTTCATCCATAGGAATATTTACAGTCCAAGTGCCACTCTTGTGATCGTAGGTGTATTCTTTTAATGCTTTTTCAACTAGTGCTCTAAACTTACTCATTATATATGTACCTTGTTTTTAATTGTTAAACCAGTCACGTGTAATTTGTTTATATGGATTTGAGAAGCGTAATCCTGTTGTACCTGGTTTTGTTCTTGGATTATCTTCAAATGGAATAAAGATTTGATAAGAAATACCATTAAATCCATTACTTGTTCTAATAGCCTTTACTTGATATCTGGGGTCTACTGCCTTCAATGCCTTATCGACTAATAGATTTCTCTTTTCAAATGACTGTGGGGCCAAAAAAAGTGCCTTTAAATCGATTCCTTCAAAGTCAGCAGAGTTAGTTCCTTCGATATAACTCAAAGCAGCCAGAATTTCATCTTTTGTCAATGGGTGGAATTTACCTGCACCACCTAGATTTGAACCCATATTTTGTTTACGAATCGAAGAAGCTTTATCCCATAAATCTAATTTAGGACTTTCGTTTTCAGGACGCATTAAAATATCAATTAAATGTTGTGTAGGAATTTGAATTACACGTCCACCTTCATCATAATCTCTTATAAAGAAGTACTCTGGATTATCTAAATTACCATCTTGAACACCAACAATTAAGAATTTACGTGTTGGTTCTTTATCTTCTTCTGGTAAATCACTGTTATCTTGAACGATGAAAGGAAGACTCATAAACTCAGGATTTAAACCTAATTTAATAAGAGTTTCTCTAACATCTCTTGCATCCTTATTTATATCTAACTTTTCTGCTTCTTCTAATTCCTCAGTAACTTCTTTCGCTGTTAAAGGTACTCTTTTCATTGCTTGAGGAATAGTATAACCTTTTTTAGTTAATTTATATACATCTTGGATCTTAAATTTGTCATAAGAATCAAAATCGTATAAATCCTTGTTTTCTTCATACCACTGAGCAAAGGCGGTTCTCATATTAGTTTTAGCAATACCGTATTTAAATGCCCAATCTGCAGGGTCTTCTGATTCACCTTTTAATAAATGGTCGTAAATATTTCTGTTTAAAGGTGATTTAATAATTTCAAGAAAACGTTTGGCAGGCATTTCCATAATTTCACCGTCTTTAATAAACTGTCTACCATCTTCTGTTTCATCTACTAATTTTGTAACTACCTTTACTTTACCACTGTCTAAATTCTTTTTATCGATACCTTGCAATTGGAAAACAATTTTATCACCGGCTTTTGTTTCATAACGCCAAAGTCTCTTACTGTATAAAATGTTTGGATGAATACCATATTTAATCAGTTGAGTTAATTCTTCATCACTGATTGCATTTTTATATCCATAATAAATAGAAGGGTCTGCAATATCTTGATGTCTTGGTAATTTGACATTAGCTTCTATAATTTTATTACATTTTTCTCTAAAGCTCGTGTTTTTCTTAGATTCAATCATTTTTTCTAATCTATCCTTTGCAGAAGCTAAATATTCATGTGGTTTTTCATTATAACCATCTTTAGGCTTCATATAATTGTTTAAAGTACGTAAAGCTAATTCTTCGTCACCTTTACAATCTTTAACTAATCCATCAACAAAGCCTTCAACAGGAAGTTTAAATAAATCTCTAGAAATACCAAGAAATGCGTCTTTTCTTGTTTCTAATTCAGATTCTTTAGTTGTTTGCATTAGTCAATATCCTCCAGAGATTCTAATGATAATTCTTTACTTGCACTGTTATAATAAGCATCTTTTAATCTTGTAAGAAAACCCATATTGCGTAATTTTTTAAATAATGCATTACCAGCACCGAATTCACCTTCTTTTGCAAGACTGTCTTTACGTAATTGACCTAAAAATTTCCATAATTCACCAATTACAGAAGAATCTTTACTTTGAATAGCATTTTCAATTTTACTTGTTATACTATTGAAGACAGGCATATCTGGATCGGCTATTTCAATTTCTGCATTATTTGGTTGTTTTACCCATTGATCTTTTAATACAGAATAAATACCAGATGTAACAAGTGGTTTATCTTTATTTTCTGCGCCTACTTCTACGGGAATACCTTTAATAGTAATCTTATAGTTGCTATTAAATACTTTTTTCGCTGCCTGTAAATATTTTTCTACAATTTCAGCGTGTATACCAACATTTTCAAAATCATAAACTAAATGTAAATCAATATCGCTTTGATCATTGTAGTTATAATTAGCGCAACTACCTGTAAAATAAATATCAACAGGAGCAATAGGTAAATCTAAACTTTCTTCAAATTTGTTAGCAACTTCGAGTAATGCAGCTTTAACGTCTTTTTTTAATTTATCATTTTCGAATAAATTTGGGTTTAATTCAGAATGTGTATAAGCTTCTTCTATACTATCTTCTGTTATTTTACCACCAACAGACATAATTCCACCTCGAACCATAGTATCTTGATTTTGTGGAGTAGTAACGGCAGCACCTACAACATCGTTTACAGCTGCTTCAGTTTTTGTAGGTTTTTCATTTAGCTTTTCTTTTGCTGCAGCATCTAACTTTCTGTAATATTCACTAGGACGTGCATTATAATAAGCTCTTACATCAACAATACTTTCTAATTCAGGTTTCTCTTTCATTGTGTTTTTGAAGATGTCAATATTCATTTTATTAACATCTTCTTCTGAAAAACCTTTATCCATATTTACAAGAAGTTGATTCATCGTACTTACAGCATCAGATTGTTTTATTGGATCGCTATGCCTACTGTTTACCTGTAAGTTATGTGTATCTAAATTATTTTTACTTATATTTGCATAGTCAGTGCTTCTAGTAGGATCTAATTTGACTTGTTTTTGAGGATTAATTACTTTTACAGGCTCTTGTTTGTTCATTTTTTGATAGAGTCTTTGTAATTTAGCTTGATCTGCATGTTTTTTATCCAATCTAGCTAAGAAAGAATCTTCAGAAGAACCACCATGAATTGGATTACCTGGTACAGGAGTTCTGTTGTTTGAAATATCATTAAGTAATTTATCTTCGTAATTTTTCTGACCAAGAGGAGTATCTACATTATTTGTTTTAATGAGTTTACGTTCTTTTGCAGTCGTTTTAATTTGATTTAACTCTTGGTTTAATTCTCTTTGCATGGATCTCTGTTCATCTGGAGTCCATCTATTAACATGTGCGTATGCTTCTAAGTCCCAAAGTTGCTGCTTGATTTCTTTCATTCTAGCTTGTTCTTCGGGAGTATATTTTATTGTATTATCATCAACAACAACTTTTAATTGTTTTCTAAGTGTAGCAATTTTTTGGTTAAGTGCTGCAATCTGTGTATGAATACCGCGAATTTCTTCTGGACTTGCACCTTGTTCTTTCTTTTCTTTGGCAAGGGCTAATAATTCTTTTACTTTATCACCTGACGCACGAACTTGTGTTGCTAAACTATGTTGTAAATCACCACTATTAACAGTATCAACAAAATCAACATTTTTTACAACGTTTCTATAAATTGTACCTAATTGTTCAGTTGTCATAATATCAGGATTATGTCTGTCGTCATCCAAGAATAAAGCAAGAGCTGGATATTTATCACCAAAACCGTTTGTTTTATAATGATACCACAATTCACGAATAAACTTAGGATCGTTGAATTTTTTTAAACCTGTTGCACTGTCTCTTGTTAAAATACTAGTAACAAATGGCTTATTTTTTCTTTTTTCTGGAATATTACCATTATAACCAACTGGATAAACCTTTACTGTATGTTCTGTCGTATAATCTTCTTTACGAGCATTGTGTCTTCTTTCTAATTCTTCGTAATTAAAAGCTTCAATAAGTTTTTCGTTAGTCATAACAGATTCAAACCACCCATTAGTAGGCTTTCCTTTACTTTGCGGATCACCTTTTCTTGTTTCACGGTTGATACTAGGAATATCATTTAATAATTTTACATAATAGTCAGATAATACATTATTACCACGCCATTTTGAAAAAGCAGTACTGAACATTAAATAAGTGGTAACATCATCTGGAGCATTGTCTTCAATCCAGTCAAAGATAGAAGATTCAAAACATTTACGAAGAATCAAACCGCGTTTTTTAGCTTTTTCATAGAAATCTTTTTTATCTCTAAACATGCCTTTAATAATTTTAAAAGCATTATTTTCTTTATCGAGAACTATACCTGTATAAGATTCAAAGTTGGATTTATCTGAATATTCTAAAAGATTATTATTCATTGTAATATCGTTTCCTAGTATGCTTTTATAACTAGAACTTTATATTAATTTTTAGACTGATTTTTTAATATTTATATTATTCTTGAGTTAGTTTTTCAAGAGTAAGTACCGGAATTTTTAATACAGAAAGAATAAAAGCCTTGACATCATCAGTTAAATTATTGTCAAAAATATTTTCTACAGTCGATAAATAATTATAGTCTTCTTCTGAAATATAACCTTTTATTTTAGACAACGTAATTCTATCTAGTTTTAATCCGCGGATAGTATTTGTCATTAAAAATTCTAACTTAGTTCTCGGCTTTTTCATAATATAACCAAAAGCTCTGTTCCATGCTTTGCCTTCTTCTGCAGATTTTGTCTTTACTTTTACCTTTACGTTGATAGATACCTTTGGAATTTTTCTATCATCACCGAAAATATTTAAATGTCTCATATAAAATAGTCTCCTTTATCAATACCATATAATTTATTTTCAAAATCTATTTCTGCATCTAACCAACCTTGAGCAGCTGCAGCACTAAAATATTTTGAAAAGTTATCTTCAAATTTTGGCTCTTTATCTACAATTTGTTTAACGATGTCTTTATCAAAATCAATCAAAAGCTTTTTTTCACTGTTTAGAGCGTTTAATATTTTTTTAATATAGTCTTCGTTAAAACTTTGAAATAATAAATTGTGAAACTTAAAATAATCCATATACGTTTGCTTTTCTTCAAGTTTATTAATCAAACGTATCTTTTCATATTTCTTTTCAACAATATATATGCCACGAATTACTTTATCAGTCATTTTCTGCCGAATACTTCTTTTCGCTCTTTAATACTGCTTCTTTTAATGACCTGTCTAAAGAAGTTGTCATTGTATTAAACATTATCTGTAATCCTTTAGCATCAGCATAATTTTCTTTCAAATATTGTTTAGAGGTAACAGAATATGCAACAGTCTCTTCTAATTCTGGTGCAGGTAGTGCAGTTTTAGATTTTAGTTTTTGACCTGTTAAGAATTTACCTAACTCTTCTGGCGAATCTAAGGTATTAATAGAAACTTTGCTAATAATGAGAGAAGCAATATCTACTGGCATACCCATCTTAACTAAAAACTGGAATTTGTTTATATCAGTCATTTCATTATTCAAATCACTCAAAGACTTAAGTAATTCACAAATATCGTTATACTTTGCAATAACATCAGCTGGAATTTGAATTGGTTCAGTTAAACTTACTTCTACATCCAATTTTGAAACGTCGTAACCAGCGTGTGTCAATACTTTTTCAACGAGATTCATAATACCATCGACTAAACCTTTTTTCAACGGAATCAAAGCACGACGTAATTTAAGATCTTGTGCATCTAAGGTCTGAGCTGTAGTAATTACGTCTTCGCCTACTAAATAACCCTTCGGTAAGTTAGAATTACGTAAGATTTTATCCAAGAAATACTGAACGTCTTCAACAGAACTTAAATCGATATTAGATTCAATGTGATCAACTTCAACCTTTTTACCATCATGAGACATCGGTAAAGTAAGAATAGACATTGCACCTGGAACTTTACGTCCTGCTTTGTTACTATTCATATCTGTAAAGATAGAGTTTAAATATTGACCTCTAAATTCTTGTAAATAGCCATAAGAATCAACAAGATTAATTCCGTTTGGCATAGGAACATAAAATACTAAACGTTGAATCTTACTTGCTCGAGAAATACCTAATAAAGCTTCAAGAGTTGTCAACTGATCAAAAGCAGAACGCATAGACCATAACATAGATTTTCCATAAGGTTCAGTGATTTCATCTGGCAATAACATATGTACAAACTGCCAATTCTGCCAAATCTTATACTGTTCACGCGAACTCTTTCTAGTATTTACGTATGCACGTTTTTCAGTTGTTTTATAGTTAATAGGATTTAAATATTCATCACAATTGACTTCAAAGTTTTTAGGATTAATAAAACTAATAACTAAGTCTTCTAATATATCTAAACGTGAAATATCAACTTCTTCATCATCCGCCATCCAATTTTCTAAATAAGGATAAGATAAGGTAAATCCATAATTACCATATTTAGCTAAAGATTTTGTAATATTTGGTAATCTCTGGTAAATTTTATTCTTATAAAAGACTTTTTCAATTAAAGTTTGTGCTTTTTGATTAGAAATACGAATATTTAACGGATTTTCTACGAATCCTTGTCCTAATACTTCTGCAACATACGTATCAAGAATAAGATCGATTTCTGATAAATTCTCTGCCATCAAATCGAATGTCTGATAAGCAGAAAGCATTGTATTATAGTTACCATCATAGTAAGTATAGGTTGACATAAAGTCGTCATAAATACTAAAATCTTCATTATTCAGATTATTATATTTGTAAGACAACGGAATACTAACATACTCACCGTTTGCTGTACTACCTACACAGAAGTTATGCTTTTTAGCTAATCCTTTTAATACATCAAAGCTAATACCAGGATTGGTTACAAACAAAATATCATTTTCTTTATCATGATAACTGTTCTCAACAATCCGTTTGGCTAAACTTTTAAACATTCTAGAGTCTCTATCCATTGTCTTTTTATTCCCAATCTAAATGAATATGTACATCAAATACATTACCGGTTACTTTATCTACACAAGTAATCTTACCGGATTTATAAGCTAATACAATAAAACCTATTGAATAATTTTCAGAAAGTATTTGTTCGATTTGTTTAATGATTTGTATACCTTCTGTTGCAGTACACTCAAAATTTGCCCATTTACTATAAATAAGTCTACCACTAATAAAATTTAATACAGGATAGCCTTCTTGCCATTCATCAATGAGAGTAGTTTCAATAAGTATCCCAGAAGCCGTCTCTTTTATAGCATCTATTTGTAAAGTGTCTCCTCTTCCGAAAGGTTTATTACAAATGAGACGTGTTAGTTTACTTCTAGTCCAAAATTCATAACTGTGTTTATTATCTAATGCTGATTTATCACTGGCATAGTATGAAATACAACGAGTACCAATAATATTTTCTAAAGGTTCAAGATTAGTCGACATATTTTATTTACCCATTCAATGATCTACGGATTTTAACATCACCTTCTTTAGTAACAGTTGCCACACCTAACTTAGAGGCATTGACTTTTTCTAAAAGTTCTTCTTTTGTCATATCTTCTAATTCTTCATCTAATTTTTCTTCGATGAATTCTTTAGTCGATTCAGTAATTATAGTTTTCGTCATTATTATTACTCCTTTATCTATTATTTAATCTTAATTGAATTGCATTAGCATTTAATACCATTTTCTCATTCATCAAAACTGTTTCTGCAGGAGCCACTGGTAATACTGCAATTAATTCGTAATTATACTTTGGTTCTTGATCTTCATTAGATACATCAGATTGAACTCTTGATTCAGATTCACTACCAGATTCCTCATCATAGAATCTATAATATAACCCAATGTATTTAATTTGGTCTGTACCGGTTGTCCAATCTTCAGTTGCTTTACTCCAAGAGATAGCATTTTTATTTCTGATAATTCCATTAATTGGTTCACTAAACTCTACAGGCTCTTCTAAAATTGTAAATCCTGTTGCTACAGGTTCTTTAGAAAATACAAAATTCTCGCGATCAAATTCAATACCTAAACCGACATAAATTTCTGAAGACTTATAATTATCGTTAGGCATACCAAAACTATTATCTAAAATAGTATCAATAAGCTTAGGAGATAATTCAAAACGTACTACATTTGACATTATTTTTATTTCCTTAAATATCACTTAAACTCAATTCAATAGCACCAGGAGATAAAATAATAGTCTCTCCTTTCAAAGCTGTTTCAAATCTAGGTAATTTTAATACAACCAAAGGCTTAACTAATTCGCCTTCCTCGGTTTCATAATCTAATGTATCAAAAATTCCCAACATTTCGATTTTATGAGAAGCATCTGTCCAATCTTCAGTTGCAGTAGTAAATACGACTTCATTCTCATTTGAAATTACATTACCGTCTGCTCTTCCAAAAATAACACGTGCTCTTTTATAATTACCTAAAGGTCTACCATTAAAAACTTCACTAAAATCTTCGCTGTTTACTAATACAGGAGTTTGTGTTAAACCTAATCCAACATATATTTCTTTAGCTTCAGTGTTTGGCATTTCAAAACCAAAGTACTGTTTTAAAAGGCTATTCATAAAATCAACTTGCAATCCATATTTTGCCATTATTTAATTCCTAATCTTTATTTTAAATTCATATAGTAATTTTAACCACTTATTAATTTAGAACAGATACAGTAATCTTCTTAGAGGTAAATACTGTTTCCATTCTATAAGCATTAATATATTTTGGCTTAGAAATAACAGGAGTTTCAATCGTTTCTTGATATAAGTCTTCAGTCCAAGTTGTATATACTAATTTAATCGAAGCATCTCTTATATTTACAACTAATCCTTCATCCTGATCACCTAATTCGGTATAACCTTTATTCGTATTTAATTTATATTTAGTTATACTTCCATTCTTATCTACTTCTAATACAGTCATAGAAAGAATTACACTTTGGTCACTGTCTACATCTGTTAAAATTTCAATAGGTTGATCATAATCATCTAATAATTCAAAGCTATCTCCAAC
Organism: Succinivibrionaceae bacterium; assembly: GCA_051892875.1. GTDB lineage: Bacteria > Pseudomonadota > Gammaproteobacteria > Enterobacterales > Succinivibrionaceae > JBJFGR01. Next base: position 5,576 of record JBJFGR010000105.1, on the reverse strand, counting down.
CTTAAATCCAGATCCACCATTTATAATATTCTTTGCTCTATCGTCATAATATAATAAGGTAAAGATTTGTTCATCATAGCCAATCTGATCAAGCATTTGCTCTTGGACAACATCTTGATAAACTTTAGATACCTTAGACATATTAACGCCAGAACGTAAAAACCAAATTATACCTTGTGTTCTAATGTCATTGTGATTTATGTAATTATCTACGTTATAATCAAACCAAATCGTACCAATACTAGGATTAGACGAATCAAATAATGATTGACGAGCAGGTACACAATTTGCAATACGAGTATATGTCTTACTTCCACTTAATTGTTTTTGTACTGTACCTAAAACAACCCATTCTCTTGCAATTCTTTCTTCTCTTGCATTATATTCGCTTAAAATAATTCTACTGTTTCTAGGAAGATGTAATTTAGAAGGTATAAGAATCTCTAATGGATAAAGTCCATCTGTTCCATCTGCACTCATTCCTTCTTCTGATACATTTTGACGATATTCATTGAATTTAGGTATTACAGTTTCAGTTGTATCTAACCATTCTGTGTCTACAAAGTTTGAATACTCGTCTACATTATTCTCTAATAAATCACCAAATTCAGTAACAGGAATCTTAATAAGAACTTTTATACCCCAGTTACTAAATAATGCTTCATCACGCAAAGCTGCTACATACTCTGCCTGTGAACCAATATAAGCATCTCTTAGGTTAAAACTAGAGAAAGAAGTTTCTTTGAGTCTTGAATTATTTTTAATGTTTTTCATATTAATTTTTCTTATAAAATGCTAATAGTCTTTAGAACTTAAATAATTAACCTTAAATTTTATTAGCTTAATAAAAAACCCCCGACAATCACTCATCGGGGGAAAATATTTTTCAACAAATAAAATAATTTACATCATGCCGGGCATCATGTTAAGGCTTACACCTTTACTTTCGACAGGATCAGTGCAAATCATAACACTAGAAGTTAAAATGACAGAAGCAATTGAAGAGGCCGCATAAACTGTACCTTTTACTACTTTAACCGGATCAATAATTCCATCTTCTAATAAATTTACAATTTGCATGGTTTTTGCGTTGTATCCAATTTCAATGTCATTTTTAGATACAACTTCTTTTACTACATCATTGACATTTACACCAGCGTTACTCAAAAGAGTTTTAAACGGAGCTTTCAATGATTTAGCAAAAATATCAATACCTACTTTTTCATCTGGATCAGCAGGCTCAACTTTATCCAAAATTCTATCAGACAAATAAAGCAATGTATTACCAGCACCTGGCAAATAACCTTCTTCAAGTGCAGCTTTAACAGCATACTGAGCATCATCTAATCTATCACGTAATTCTTTAATTTCCTCTTCAGAAGAACCACCAACTTGAATTACAGCAACACCAGTAGTCAAAGAAGCAAGACGTTTACCAAGTTGTTCTCTTTCGTATGTATCGTTTTCTTTAAGAGCACCAATTAAACCTTCGATTGCTTCTACACGAGCCGCAATACGTGCCGGATCACCTTTACCGCCGCGAATAATTGTTTCATCTTTCTTAATGATAATTTTTTCGCAAGAACCAAAAGAAGCTGCAGACATTACTTCAAATTTAATTCCCATCGGATCATCACCAACATCTGCGCCCACATAAATACCCAAGTCACGCAAAATATCTAAACGGCGGTCACCATAACCAGGAGCTTCAATACATGCCAATTTGATTTGACCACCAGAACGAATAATATTCATAGCCAAACCTTGTGTCACACTGGTATCAAAAGACTCAGCGATAATAACTACTGGTTCACCCTTAGAAACAGGAGTCTGGATAACATCAATCAAAGAAGACAGATTTGAAATTTTACCATTACTCAAGATAATATGCGGATTATCAAATTCAGCTGTCTGATCTTCGTGATTATTAACAAAAAACTGAGAGGTCCAACCTTTATTAAGTGTCATACCTTCTTTGAAATCAAGACGAATTGTACGATCTTTTGTTTCTTCAACCAATACAACGCCCGCTTTACCTACTTTACGATAAGCTTCTGCAACAATTTCACCGAGTTTTCTATCGCCATTGGCAGAAACAGTAGCAATGTTAACTAAATCTTCATCACTCTTGATTTCTTTAGCATAACTATCCAAAGCACTAATAACATAATCTTTAGCTTTTTCAATACCACGGCGCATAGAAGTACGATTGACTTTGTTTTCACTCAATTCAATCATTCTCATACCGGTATTTACAATTTCCTGACCCAAAACAGTAGCAGTGGTTGTACCATCACCGCAATTTGACATCTGTTTTTGTGCAATAGAGATAGCTAAGTCAGCACCAAGCTTAATGCGTTCGTCTTTCGGTTTAATTTCTTTTGCTACAGAAACACCATCTTTAGTAATTACAGGGTTTTTGTCTTCTCTTTGGATAACAACTGTATTGCCACGAGGTCCCAATGTACTTTTTACAGCATTTGCAACAAGATTTAAACCATCAACCAAATATTTTTCTGTTTCTTTATCAAAATATGTTGAAGTACTCATTTAAAACTCTTCCTTTTTCATTAAATATTAGACTAAATTGCCAGCGTCATCAGTTTCTTCAAGAATAGTAGCTTCAATTTCTTTTGCTACAATATCATTCATATAAACTCTGATTAACTTCTGATTGTTAAATGTAACTTTTGTACCAGAAACTTTAGCAAATGCAACTTTATCACCGATTTTTACGCTCGCAGGTACAAAATTACCATGATCAAAGTAACCTTCACTACAAGAAACTACTTCACCAAACGTAAAATCTACATCCAAAGAATCTGGGATAATCCAATCGCCTTTCTTTACTTCTCTTTCTGCTTCTTTTACAAAAACATTAGCACCCAGAGCAGCATACATCTTATTAGCCATTATATATTTACTCCTTGTTTTCAAAATATTCTTTAATGTTATCCGCGCCTTTTATAACGGAATTGTCATCTAATACCAAAGTAGGTAAAATTCGAATACCTTTTTCTTTTGCCAAATCCATATTATCTTCAGCAACAATTTGATTAACTTCAATATTGTTTTCTTTTAAATATACTTTTAAATTCTTACACGGAATACAATTTTTACCAACAAATAAATCCATTATACTTTATCCTTAAAATCCTAAAAATTTTAACGCTTTTGAAAAGAAATTATTATTTTTACTCTTTTCGAATTTTGCAACAGGATGCCATTTTACAGTAGGTTTAGATTCTTGCTCTTCTTTTTCTGCGGCGTTTGTTGCAAATTGTTCTACTTCATTCTTAGTAATATCTTCATCTTTCTTCTTTTTAGTTGCCATTTTTATATCCCCAATTGTTTATGTATACTTATAGAATTAATATTGTGGTAGGAAAATCAATTGAAAACTTCCATTATGATGAATAATACAGTTACAATGTGCCCAATTGGTTAAACCTTGCTGATTATAATTTAATTTAAGCTTAGATAACGTACCAACAACAACTACCTTTTCATAAATTTCAGGTGAATGAGTATGACCGTGAATTAAACTATCAAAACCTCTATTGAAGCTTCTTACACTACCTTTTGCTCCTGCTATTCCACAATCTCCGTGCTCATTTACCTCAAACCCATTTATTTTACAACTAGTATTCTTTTCTAATTGTATAAAGTTTTCTGGTAATACGTCTGTTAAAATAGTTTCTCCATCCAAGTATTTAATAAAGAGTTGAGCTGCTAACCTTGCATTTGGTGTATCTTTATTAAAATCTTTTTCTAAATACTTTCTGACAAATTCATCGTGATTACTACTTATAATACAGAAAGTGGTCTTAGGACATTTTTCAGAAATAATATTTAATCTTTCTTCTACAATATTTAATTCTGTCTCTAAGTCTTGATTTGAATCATTTCTATTCTTAGCTCTTGTAAAAGGTAAATTAAACTCATGATGTGATATACTATTCCAAGAAGCTACGTCATGAATAAATACATATTGCGGTTTGTATTTATTTACCATATCTAACGAATCCATTAATGCAGATGGACTTTCTTCTGGTAAATGTAAATCTCCTAATACCATACTTGCAATACTATCTTCTTTGTATTCATTTTCTTTATCATATTTTTTATTTAAATCATAGATAAAACCTTCTTTAAAGATAAGGTTTCTACTTACATAGCGTTGTGCATTATCATCATAATCAAGTAAAACTGCACCTAATGTATGATTTTTTTCATCCAATGCACCGCTTACAGTTGTTTTATATTCTACATCTGAAATTGTACCTGTTGAATATGCAATTCTGTAATCCTCATATTGTTTATAAGGCAAAATTTTCATATATTGTTTACATGATCCAATAATAACAGTAGTATATCCAGTCGTTAATCTATCTAAATTTACCAACGGATTCTTTTGTGTATTCGGAATAAGAAAATCTTTAACTAAGCATTTCTTGTCTTTTTCAAAGATTACTTCTGTAGCCAAATAAGGGCGTAAAAGATTAAATGTACTACTATCAAATAACTTATTTCTTTTTACGTTTTTACCCCAAAGAATAACTAAATCCGCTTTATTTCTATCGCAATAGTTTTCAAGAGTATAAAAGCATTCAAGATTTACATCTGCTCCATCCGGTACATGAGTAATTACAACTTTTTTATTTTTTAAAGTTTTTACAATGTCTGTACGATTAACTAAAAGAGATTTTTCTGCCTCTTCTGTAAAATTAGACCAACTACCCCAAACTTTTTCAATAAAACCTGACGAATATCCAGTATTTGCTTTTCTATATTCATCTCTGCTTATTTTTTTATCATAAGCACTACATAAATCTTTATATGTTTGTATAATTTCTCTAATATTAGTCATATATACCTACTTCTTTTTACTTTTTACACTACTTTTAGATTTATTCTTCTTCGAATACTTATTTTTTAACCAATTATCGAAACCTTTTTCATATTCTGCAAAATCTTGTTCAGTTTTAAGTTTTTCTTGTAAATCATTTTCAATAATAATGTCTGCTAATCCATATTTAAGACAATCTGCAGCATTTAAATAGCCTCTTTCATCTGCTTGTATCTCTAATAATTTTTCTCTTTTCAATTTACCGTCACAAGCGTTTAAATATAAGTTTATAATATTTTCAGCATGCTCTTTGTTTTGAATATATACTTTTTCTATTTCACTGTGTTTTTGAGTAATGTCAAATATACAACCAAAATGAATAAAATGTTTAGAAAGACTGTTAATAAATCTTTGATCACCATTTGCGGCAAGAATAGAAGCAGCACTACCTGCACTACCTAAAACAAAAGTATAAATTTCTATGTTATTTAATCTCGCCATATTCATTAATCCAAGCAGTGTAATCATAACGCTAACATCACCACCCGGACTATTGATGATAAACATTAACTTTTTACGCACATTTTGTTCATTTAAAACGTATTGAGTAAGATCACCTATCAAATATGCACAATTATCTGCTGTAATTTCATCTAAAATAAAAACTTTGTCATTATACATGTAATTTTTATAACAATTCAAAGTCAATGCGTCATTATTACCATTC
>JBJFGR010000104.1:0-8715 GCA_051892875.1 Succinivibrionaceae bacterium | reverse complement strand
ATAATCTTGTTCATAATTCTAAATCTAAAAAATATTTTAGATATTATAAACTATTCATATATTTAATACAACTGTTATTTACCCCCTATTTATTTTAGCAAATCCAATAACGAATACTGGACGTTAGATTGATGTTTTTGATGGTACAATTTAATTGCGTTCACTAATTTTTTCCAGCGTATTGAAATATGTCTTTACGGTTTCATACTTCTTATCATACTTTAATTTTGGTAAATTCTGTTTACAATAATCGCTAGGACTTGTCTTTGACTTTACCTTGCAATACTCATCATACTTATCTTCACTACAAATAATGAGTATCTCTATCTCTGGATCAAATATAATAATAAACCTCGTTTTAATATCAGATTGATACGAGGTTTATGCAAAAACGTTATATTAGATTATTCTTCTTACATTTTTATGCTTAATAAAAGATTCTATATTTTCAATAAGCTGTTCTTGTAAATTATTTAAAGCTATATTGCCAAGCCACGCTGTATGAGGTGTTAAAATAATATTGTATTTACCTAAAAATTTGATTAATTGTGAATCTTGTTTTAAGGGTTCTTCAGAAAATACGTCTAAGCCCAAGCCTCCTATTTTATTATTTTTAAGTGCATTTATCATAGCTTCTTCATTAATAATATTACCTCTAGAAACGTTTATAATTATTGCTGTTGGTTTTAGTAATGAAAGTTCGTAGGAATCTATTAAATTTTCAGTATCTTTTGATAAGGGACAATGAATGCTAATAAAATCGGCTGTTTTAAGACCTTCATAAAAAGGTGTTTTGTCATTTTTTAGCATGTTTTCAGAGGTATCATGTTTTCTAGAAAGATAAATAACTTTCATCCCAAAACCTTTTTCTGCTATTTCACCTACTCTTGAACCGATGGCACCTTTCCCGATTATTGCTAATGTTTTACCAAAAAGATCTGTTGAACTATAGTCCATTAAGCAGAAACAATTACTATTAGACCATGTTCCATCCTGAATTTTTTGTTGATATAAAGGAATATTTCTCGCTAAATTCATAATTAGAGTAATAGTATGTTCAGCAACCGATTCAGTGCTATATTTTTGGAGGTTGGTTAGAGCAATTTGATGTTTCTTGCAAGCATTTATATCAATGTTATTGTATCCTGTTCCCATGAGGGATATTAGCTTTAATTTTGGTAATTTTTCTAAAATTTCATTTGAAATAATGAGTTTATTTACAATTATTATATCTGCATCTTTTGCTCTTTCGACTATTTGATTTTGTGTAGTATACTGATAGTTTATCCATTCATTATCAAATGAAAGTTTTTTAAATTTTATTGATTTATGAACAGTATTAGCTTCTAAATTTACAATTTTTATCATAATAATCCTTAAATAGTTAATTTATTTAAAACTTCTTTTTCAAGCAGTATTAGATTTGCTTCTGTTGCAGCTTTCTGTAAAATTGATTTTACAGCATTTTCCATTTTTGAGTTTTCAGAATAATCAGTATCAAATACTAAGGATGTTCTATGACCATTGCAAGCAATATTTTTTATCTGTTCTTTACTTCCTATTATATTCTTATTGTACACAGCAATAGAATAACCTCCTAAACTTTTTAGAAGTCTAAAACAAGGTATATCAGTACTACCATCACCAATAAATAATATTCTATCAAAAGGAATTCTTCTTTTATTATCAGGTATATAAGTATTAATTATAGTGTTATCACTTTCATCTAATGCCCCTTTGTTAATACGGTATAAATACTGAGTTTTAGTTGTGTAATTTATTGCAACAGCAGGCCAGCATGCAACTCCATTTGCATCGTACATAAATCTTGAGGCAAATATTTTTTTAAATTTTTGTGCAATATATGAACCTTGGATTATTTCTCCTAATCCAGAGGATATGATGTAGTGTTCAACTTCAATATTTAATTCTTTCCCATAATTAGTAATTCTATCGAACCAAGTATCTATTCCACTAAAAAAACGTATATCTTTACCATAAGATACGAAATCATCATATCTAATAGGCATGTCTTTTTCTCTTGCTTTTTTTAACATTAAATACATGTATGTGAGAGTAGGGTCTGATAAGTGAGTTTGACTCAATTTATGTGTGGAATCCCAAAATTCAGAAGGTGATACTCCTAATTTAGGGATGAAATCATACTCTTGCATATTCGTATCACTAAGAGTTCCGTCAAAGTCATATGCAATAGCAAAAATTATTTTTTCTTTTGATTTCATATAAGCCTTCTTTAAATTAAAATATATACATGTATGTATATATTTTACATTATTTTAATAGAGCTTTATATTATTAGGGATCTCAAAAATAGGTATTTGTTTAAATTCCATCTTTTGATTTGTAATAGGGTGATTAAAAGATAAGTACCCTGCATGAAGTAATAAATGAGGAGCCATATCTTTATATACTGGTGGTGCATATAAATGATCTCCTAATATTGGATGACCCAATTCTTTCATATGAACCCTAAGTTGATGTGAGCGTCCAGTATATGGATGTAGTCTCATAAAACTTTTAGTTGAAGATTTCCATAAACATATATAATGAGTAATAGCTTCTCTGCCATTTTCATAATCAACGTGTTGAAGAGGTCTATTATCCCAGTCTACACATAATGGTAGATTTATTACACCTTCGTCTTTAGAAACGCAACCACCAACCCAAGCAAAATAAATTTTATCGGTTTGTCTTTCCTGAAATTGTTTACCTAATTTTCCTGTTGCTACTTTAGCTTTTGATACAACCATAATCCCTGAGGTACTCATGTCTAATCTGTGTACTGCAGTAGCGTCTGGACTAATTGTTTTAACTCTAGAAACTATACTATCATAGTATTCTGCTTTTTTACCAGGTACACTAAGTATGCCACTAGGTTTATTAACAACTATTATATAGTCATCTTCGTATAAAATATCTAGGTATGGCTCGGTTGGTGGATTATATATAAAATCTTTATTCATAATATAAAATCAATTAAAGTTAAGTATTCGTAATTTTTGAATATTATCAGCCATATTAAATAATTTTAATTGTCGATAATCGTCTTCTAATATTTTTAAGGTGCCTTCTAGGACTTCGGTATCTTTAAAATTAGAAATTATTCTTTGACATCTTCTAGCACTTGAAATGTACGCTTGTTTGTTATGGTAAAATTTTGCTATTTCGTATTCATGTTTTGCGATACTATTTTTTATAAAAACCATTCTAGCGAAGGCGTCTGCTACGTATAAACTGTTAGGATAGTTTTGAACAAGTTTTTTAAAATCTTGAAAAGCCTGAGAGAGTATGCTTATATCCCTATCATATGTTTTTATTCTTATTATATTTAGTACTCTATCAGTGGATCTTTGCATATTTGTTAGACCACGTATATATAGAACATAATCAACATTTTCATCTGAAGGGTTCAAACGTAAAAAACTATCAATTTCAGCTAGTGCAAGTTCATTTTCTCTTGATTTGTAGTAGGTATATATAAGTTCTAATTGAACTTGATATGCATATGGACCGAAAGGATATCTGCTACTAATTGCTTCTAAATATTGTCTTGCTAGATCGTAATTTTCAACGGATAATGCTTTATAAGCTTCTTCATAGAGCTCTTTTGGTTGTTTATCAGGTACAAAATCTTTATTTTTTGAAGCACAACCTACAATGCATAAGAATATTAAACTTATGGTTAATATTTTATATAAAAAATTGAACATTTTTACCACCGCATACTAATTACTAGCAATACAAGAATTATAAGCACGATAATAATACACAAAAAGTTAGAGTTTTTCATTAATTAAAGACAAATATCTATAATATATTACTATAGTTATATATTATTGAATAAAAATTCGGCCGAAATATATCAGTCATGTTACAATTAGCTTTTGTTAAAGATTAGGAATTTTATATGAGTGAACACATTGAATTATCAGCAACAGTAACAGATGATTTGCATGGAAAGAGATTTGATCAGATAATTAGTAATTTATTTTCAGATTATTCTAGAAGCAGATTAAAGGAATGGATATTAAATGGAGTGGTTAAAGTTGATGGAAAAATATTAACTGTACCAAAAGAAAAACTTTGTTCTGGCCAAATTATACAAATCGAAACATTTGTTGAAGAGGAAGATCATTTTATACCTCAAGATATTCCGTTAAATATTATTTTTGAGGATGATGATATGTTGGTAATTGACAAGCCTGCGGGTCTTACTGTTCATCCTGGTGCAGGTTGTCATAGTGGTACGCTATTGAATGGTCTTTTGTATAAATATCCTAGTAGTAAAGATTTACCGAGAGCAGGTATTGTTCATAGACTAGATAAAGATACGTCAGGATTAATGGTTGTTGCTAAAACCTTAAGGGCTGTTCATAAATTAGTGAAAGCCATATCTAAACATGATGTAGTGCGTGAGTATGAAGCTATTGCTGTGGGTCATATGACCGCAGGTGGAACAGTGGATGAACCAATAGGAAGACATGCTACCAATAGAGTTATGATGGCTGTTAAACCAGAGGGATTGGGGAAGGAAGCCATAACTCATTATAGAGTAATGGAGCAGTTTAGAGCTCACACAAGATTAAGATTACGATTGGAAACAGGTAGAACACATCAGATTAGAGTTCATATGGCTCACATTAAGCATCCTTTGGTTGGAGATCCTGTTTACGGAGGCAAACGAGCAAGATTTATTCCGAACGCAACTCCTGAATTTACTAAGGTTATTAACACATTTCCTCGTCAAGCTTTGCATGCAACATTGATAGAATTTGTGCATCCTTTTACAGGTGAAAATATGTCTTTTTCATCTCCTATACCAAAAGATATTGTTGAGTTAATAGAAGTATTAAGAACTGATACTAAGGAACATCCTGATGATATAGTATGGGCACAGTAATAATGGATAAATCAAATTTTTTACCTGTTATTTTTAAAAATATTGATCAAAAAAGAATAGGTGCTGTTTGTACAACTAGAAAAGGTGGTGTCAGTGTTGCTCCTTTTGATACTGCAAATTATGGACTTCATGTAAAAGATGACCCGATAGCTGTTAATACTAATAGAAAGCAGTTATTAGATTTGTTAGAGAATGTTGATTATATAAGTTGGATGAATCAAACACACAGTATTTTGGTAGAGGAGGTTAATTCTAGTAATTTAGGGAAGGAAATTAATGCTGATGCTCAATATACTAGATTAAAAAATGTAGCTTTAGCTATAATGACAGCTGATTGTTTACCTGTTTTATTATCCTCATTAGATGGTGAATTTATAGCTGTGATACATTGTGGATGGAGGGGTTTATTAGGAAATATCATTTATGAAACTATCAAAAAGATGCAATTAACAGGTGATATTATATCTGCTTGGTTAGGCCCTTGTATTAGTTCAGAGGTTTTTGAAGTTGGAAATGATGTTTATGATATGTTCTGTGAAAAAAATAAAGACTATTCAAAATATTTCAAATTGTTACCAAATGTAAAAGAAAACAAATATCTTTTAGATTTAGTAGGAATTGCGAAATGCCAGCTTCGATCTATTAATGTAGCTAATATAAGTTCAATAGACATGTGTACTTATTCAAATAAGGATTTATTTTTTTCTTATAGAAGAGATAATGTTACAGGGAGAATGGTTAGCCTAATTTGGAAAAATTTCTAAACTAAAGTTTTTCACTTAAATTAGTTGGAAAATAGCATGACAATTTGATTATATTTGATGTAAAACTTATAAATAATGAGGACATTGTATCCAAAAGTTCAATGCCTTGTTTCATGTCAGTAGCTAACTTTTTATGGAGTACATTTCTTTATAATTTAGCTGAATCTAGTGTTTCTAAAAGTTGTAATAATCTATCAGAATTTGTTAATAAAAAATAATTGAAAAGTACTTGAATTTTTATAAAAAAACCTTACCTAATATATAGGAATAAGAGTGAGGATTTTAACATGAGACTAGATAGATTAACAAATCAATTTCAGGAAGCATTAAGTGATGCCCAGTCTTTAGTCGTTGCTCATGATCAACAATTTATAGAGCCTGTGCATGTAGTTGGTGCTTTAATTAATCAAGAAGGTGGATCAACAAGATCTTTGCTAACTTTAGCAGGAGCAGATCCACAAGCAGTAAAAATTTTAGTTGATGAAGAAATAAAAAAACTTCCTATTGTAAAAGGTATAGGAGGAGATGTACAGTTATCAAATGCTACAGCTAATTTATTAAATGTTTGTGATAAGTATGCGCAGCAAAATCAAGATGCCTACATTTCGTCAGAATTGTTTATAAAGGCTGCATATAATGAAAATTCAGTTTTATCTGCTATATTTAAGAAATGTAATATAACATCAGCAAAATTAGATTCTGCTATAAACAAAATAAGAGGTGGTGAAAAAGTAAATTCGGCAGAAAGTGAAAGTAATCGTCAAGCATTGGAAAAATATACAATAGATTTAACTGCAAGGGCTGAAAAAGGTAAGTTAGACCCTGTGATTGGTAGGGATGATGAAATAAGAAGAACTATACAAGTATTGCAGAGAAGAACTAAAAATAATCCTGTTTTGATTGGTGAACCAGGTGTTGGTAAGACAGCAATATGTGAAGGTTTGGCACAAAGAATTGTAAAGGGTGAAGTTCCTGAAGGATTGAAAAATAAAAGAGTCTTATCTTTGGATATGGGGGCTTTGATAGCTGGTGCAAAATACAGAGGTGACTTCGAAGAAAGATTAAAAGCAGTTTTAAATGCTTTAGCAAAAGAAGAAGGTAGAGTTATCTTATTTATTGATGAAATTCATACAATGGTTGGGGCTGGTAAATCAGAAGGCTCAATGGATGCTGGTAATATGCTAAAACCTGCATTAGCTAGAGGTGATTTACATTGTATGGGTGCTACCACATTGGATGAATATCGAAAGTATATTGAAAAAGATGCGGCACTTGAAAGACGTTTTCAAAAGGTCTTCGTAGGTGAACCATCTGTAGAGAATACCATAGCAATTTTAAGAGGGTTAAAAGAAAAGTATGAATTGCATCATCATGTTCAGATAACAGATCCTGCAATAGTTGCTGCTGCAACATTGTCTAATAGATATATAACAGATAGACAATTACCAGATAAGGCTATTGATTTAATAGATGAAGCTGCCGCAAGTATAAGAATGCAGATAGATTCTAAACCAGAAGTAATGGATAGGCTTGAACGAAAAATAATTCAATTAAAGATTGAAAGACAGGCTGTAGCAAAGGAAACTGATGAAGCATCTAAGAAAAGATTGGCTGTAATAGATGAAGAAATTTCAGAAAAAGAAAAAGAATATAATTCATTAGATGAAATATGGAAATCAGAAAAAGCTGGTCTTACTGGAGTGCAACATTTAAAAGAAGAACTTGAAAAAGCTAGGTATGAATACGATGTGGCATGCAGAAAATCTGATTTAGCAAAGATGAGTGAATTGCAATATGGCAAGATACCAAGTTTGGAAAAGCAAATTGCATCATTTGAGACGCAAGAACATAAACATGTTGAAAATAAGCTTTTGAAAAACAAAGTTACAGATTCAGAAATAGCAGAAGTTGTTTCAAAAGCTACAGGTATACCTGTAGCTAAAATGCTTGAAGGTGAAAAACAAAAATTACTTAGAATGGAAGAAAGCTTGCATAAAAGAGTAATTGGTCAAAATGAAGCAGTGGAAGCTGTAGCAAATGCTATTAGAAGAAGTAGAGCTGGTTTATCAGACCCTAACAAACCTATAGGCTCATTTATATTTATGGGGCCTACAGGGGTTGGTAAAACAGAATTATGTAAGAGTTTGGCTGAGTTTCTGTTTGATACGACAGACGCTATGGTGAGAATAGATATGAGTGAATTTATGGAAAAACATAGCGTTTCAAGATTGGTTGGGGCTCCTCCAGGATACGTAGGTTATGATGAAGGTGGTTATCTTACTGAAGCAGTGAGAAGAAGACCATATAGTGTAATTTTGCTTGATGAAATAGAGAAGGCACATAACGATGTATTTAATATTTTGTTACAAGTGCTAGATGACGGAAGATTAACAGATGGTCAAGGAAGAACAGTTGATTTTAAGAATACTGTAATAATTATGACTTCAAATTTGGGTTCAGATTTAATACAGGAAGAATATAATCACAAAGACTATAAAACGATTAAAGCTGAATTGCTAGAAATCATGCAGACAAGGTTTAAACCTGAATTTATAAATAGAATTGATGAAAGTATAGTATTCCATCCATTAGGAAAGGAACAAATTGAGGATATTGCAAATATACAACTAAATAAGTTGGAAGAAAGATTGAGACAAAGTGGCTACAGTATAAAGTTCAGTGATAAGTTATTGAGCAGAGTTGCAGAAATTGGTTATGATCCTACATTTGGAGCAAGACCATTGAAGAGGGCAATTCAAAATTATATAGAAAATCCATTAGCTCAGTTATTGTTAAAAGGTGATAATAACTTTTCAACGGAAACTGTTGTTGATTTTAATTCCAATGATGAATTGATCTTAAATAAATAAAAATGATTAAAAAGTATGCTTCGGCATACTTTTTTATTTAAGAATGCTTAAATTTTTGTTTTTGGATAATAATTTAGTAAAATTAATTATCTTGAATTTTAAATCGTAAAATCAGACACTTACTAAAAAAACAAAAAAATATATAGAAAAAAAGAGAAAA
>JBJFGR010000103.1:0-41254 GCA_051892875.1 Succinivibrionaceae bacterium | reverse complement strand
AAGAGCCGAGCTGAAGGTAGAGCTGAAGGTAGAGCTGAAGGTATAGCTGAAGGTAAAGATAAGGGTAAAAGAGATATGTCCATTAATCTTTACAAGCAAAACAATATGACACCTGAGCAAATTGCAAAGATTGCAAATGAAAGCATTGAAAAAGTAAATAAATGGCTTAATTTAGAATCTGTTAAAGTGTAATCTCTAGTTCTCTAGACATCTAGACATACTAAGTAATCCCTACATGGTACACTTTTTTCTTTAACACTTTCAGAAAAACTATAACCTTAAAAATTCATATATAAACAACTTATAATCTATGTAATAGATTATAAGTTGTTAACTTTAAAAAAATTAGTCTTTTATAAACTTAAATTGTATAGACTCTTCTAATTTCGGATACTTTTTTATAAAAATTATATACAATATTACCAATAAGAACATAATTGATATAAATGTTTCAATACCAAAACAGCCATATACAAATAACATACCCAATTGATAAATTGACATACTCATTCCATAGCTAAATCCTATAATATAAAGCACTGATAACCAAAATAATCCTTTTGAACCAATTTCTCTTCGCAAAACCCCTATAGCTGCGAAACAAGGTAAAGTGAATAAATTAAAAAACACAAATGAAAACGCCATTAAATATGCTTTTGTTCCATTTTTTTCAAAATTAAAAATATTCGTACGCAAAGCTTTTTCGAATGCTAATGAATCATCTTCAGATATACCACTAAACAAAGCTAGAGTACTAACAATATTTTCTTTTGCAATTAACCCTGTAAATATAGCTACAGTACCTTTATAATTTTCAATACCTATTGGATTAAATATAGGAGTTATAGGTTCCGCTATACTTATCAAAAAACTTCTATCTGTACTATCAACTAATTCTATTTTTCCTTTATCAGAGTTATAACCAAAACTTGATAGCAACCATATACAAGTAACTGATGCAAATATAACAGTCCCTGCTTTAATAATAAATGCTTTTGAACGATGATAAACTGTCAAAAACACCACTTTCAATGAAGGAATATGGTAATTTGGTAATTCAAGCATCAATGGAGATGCAGATTGTTTAAATGAATTAAATTTTTTTAAAATAAGTGCTGATAAAACAATCATAATTATTGAACACAAATACATCAAAGGTGCAAAAATTACACTTCCCCCAAAAAATGCTTGCCCAAAAATTATAAGTATAGGTAATTTAGCCCCACATGGAATCATGGTACTTGTAAACAAAGTTATTCTTCTTTCACTTTCAGATGATAATGTTCTTGCTGTCATTAAACCAGGGACACCACAACCTGAACTAATCAAATATGGTATAAAAGAACGCCCACTTAAACCAAATAATGAAAATAATTTATCCAATATAAATGCTGCTCTTGTCATATAACCACATTCTTCAAGTAAGGATAGTAGTGTAAATAACAATATCATTTGAGGAACAAATCCGAGAACAGTACCAACACCTCCTAAAACACCATCTGATATTAATGATACTAACCATTCACTCGTTCCTGATTCACTTAAATAACTAGATACTTCTGGAATTATTAATTCTCCAAAAAATACATCATTTGTCCAATCAGTCAAAATAGAACCTAGCCAACTAACAGCAATATAATAAACAGCTCCAATTATCATTATAAATATCGGAAACGCAAAATACTTATTTAGTATAATCTTATCTAATAAAGATGACACATTAGGTCGTATGTGTTTTTTATCTAAACAAAGATCTAAAGTATCCTTTATAAAATCGTACCTATCTTGTGAAATAGCTTCGAATATCGACGATTTATCTTTTGATATTTCTTGTTTTACTTCCTCAAGTTTTTTTAAATATTCGGAAGATGCAATTTCTTTGGGATATGCATCACCTTCAATTGCACACTTTGCATAAAAAATAGCATATGACTTGTAAAGATTTGGTGTTAAATCTACAAGTGTATTTAAAGCATTTTTTATACTTTCAGAACCTATATATATGGGTTCTTTAATACCCCAATCAGTATTTTCTATACAATGTTCTAATATATCGACACCATACCCTGAGGTCGCACTTAATGGAATCACCCTTAAATCTAATTTTTTCTCAAGGTTTGCTATATCAATTTTAATATTCGATTTACATGCTTCATCCCACATATTTAACACTACAATCATTGGTACACCCAACATTTTTAATTCTAATGTTAAATATAAGCTTCTTTCTAAAGAATTAGCATCTATGATATTTACAATTAATTCTGCATCGTTATCCAATAACTCAGATGTGGCAACAGCTTCTTCTGCCGTTGAACTTGATAATGAATAAATTCCCGGCACATCTATAAGTTGTATACCGTGTTTATAGTTACCCACATGACGTGATACAGTAACTCCAGGATAATTACCTGTTCTTACATGCAAATTACATAATCTATTAAATAAAGTACTCTTACCACAATTTGGATTGCCTACAAGCAATATATGGCGAGAATCCGCTCTTTTAATAACAGATTTTGGATTGCAACAATCAACCTTTTTTATCAAAGACGTATGTCTATTTTTCATTTAATCTCTCTACCTCTATTGCTTTAGCATCAACTGAACTTAAAACTACTTGATACCCCCTAATACATACTGACATAGGGCTACCAAGAGGTGCTTTATACGAAATATATAACTCCGTTTTAGGTAAAAAGCCCATCTCACATAATCTTCGATTCTGAGAACCTGTGACTAGCAAGTTTTTAATTAAAGCAGATTCGCCGATTTTTAAATCTTTCAACTGCATAACTAATCTTCCTTATAATTAACCAATAACGATGTAAAAATATCACTAAAACTATTTACTCACAAGAAAAAATCATTTTAGAAAATGAGAATAATTTGCAGATATGAGACATTGTATCTACTATTAAATAAAAAAATAATTTATACTAGTCATAGCTTATTGAGAGTTTTATATAAAAAAATATTGGATAATTTATAAAATGAAACATTTTTTAAGAAATAGCGTAACAGCTATTGTCTTTTTATTATTTGGCTCTACAAGTTTTGCAACTTGTGCAGATAATATGCAAAAAGGCGAGTGGTTAATGGCTCTAAAAAATTGTACTAAAGAAGCTGAAGGAAATAGTCCAACAAAAGGTGAAGCATATTACTTTTTAGGAATGTTATCTATGGTTCAATTTGATGAAGCTATAGCTATAGATCCTGTTAAAAGCTATAAAAGTTTCTCTGAATCTGCAAAATTAGGTTACTTTCCTTCATATTACGCTCTAGCGGATGCTTATTATCACGGTTTAGGAGTACAAGCAAACCCAACCCAAGCATTTTATTGGGCTGACAAATCTGCTCACGCAGGAGATCCTGATGGTGCTATCTATTTATCTAATTTTTATCACAATGCCTATGCAACTGAGCAAAATGAAGGATTAGCAAAACTTTGGTTAATGGTTGCTAGAATAAAATTTAACGAATTTGATGAACAAACTCAAATCTATTTTGACAACCTTATCGGAGTAATGGAAAAAGAAGATAGAATTCTTTTATTGAAAGATGCAACAGAATGTATCAGCTCTAATTATCAAAATTGTACTTATTCATTAAATAAATAACTCCCTCACATAGAGGTAGAATCTATTTTAATCTTAAAAATTTAATTCAAAATTTTAGCTTAAAATAATAATCCTCTATGTATAAAACTATTTATCATTCTTTACAAGAATACCAATCATTATTGTATCTTCATTAGTATTATTCCATACTGAATGTGGTATTAAACCTTTTACTAAAAAGGACTCATTTTCTTTTACTATAACTGTTTCTTTATCTAAAGTTATCTTCGCTTCACCTTTAACAACTATAAATAAAAGGTTATGTTCATGAGTATGTATCTCAATCAGCCCCTTCTGACTTCATTATTCATTTCTGTTCCTAAATCAGTAACTGTAAGGTTTTAATTTACCTGACTTTTTCAAATTTCTTAACGTCTAAACATGAACACCTAACAATTTTGCTTCTTGCCCAATTGGAATTATTTTATTCATACCATCAAAATTCAAATGATTAGGAGGTGTTATAAATCCATTTTTTATATTAAATACTTTCATCAATTCTTATGGTAACCTATATCCTGCTGCCATATACAATTTATAAAACTCTTCTCTTGTTAAAAAAACTTTTGTGCTTGTATAAATATCTTTCAAATGTTCAGGATTTGCTGTTCCAACTACAACTGAGACTAATTTATCTAATCTGTTTATCCAAGCAATAGCTATAGATGTTTTACTAACTTGATATTTTAACGCCAAATTCTCAAGAACTTCATTTAAACTTTTATAACTTGGACTGTCTATAAAATTTCCTGCAAAAAAACCATATTGCAAAGGTGACCACGCCTGTATTTGAATTCTATTTTTACGACAATAATCTAATACACCTAAAGTTCTTGATACAGCATCATTACTGTATGTATTAGTTTCCAAATTTTCAGAAATCATCGGCGCTGAGGCAACACTTAATTGCAATTGATTAATGACTATTGGTTGCTCTACTATTGATGATAAATAATCAATTTGCATAGAATTAAAATTTGAAACACCAAAATTTTTTACCTTACCTTTTTCTTTTAATTCATTAAAAGCCTTATTTATTTCTTCAGGTTCCATTAATACATCTGGACGATGTATTAAAAAGTTATCCAAATAATCACATCTCAGATTTTTTAATGAATTATCAACTGCTTTAATTAAATAATCGTATGAATTGTTATAAGCAATACCTGGAACAATTCCCGCTTTATCTTGTATTACTATATCTTCTCTTTTAACATTTGATTTTGCTGTATTAAACCAATTTCCAAACATTTTTTCACATTGACCATTACCATAAATATCCGCATGGTCAAAATAATTAATGCCCAATTCAATAGATACATCTAATAAATAATTAACTTCGTTTTGAGATTTATTATTTATACGCATTTGTCCTAATATTATTTTTGATTTCTTATTATTCATAAATGTTTTTCCAAAAAAGTATTTTGTTTATTATAACGATATAATAATCGTTTTCGCAATACCTATTAAATAACTAAAAATATTATTGCTTTTTTTTAATATTATAGTAAAATATTGAGCGTTTTTGTGGTGAGGTGTCCGAGTGGTTGAAGGAGCACGCCTGGAAAGCGTGTATACGTTCATAGCGTATCGTGGGTTCAAATCCCATCCTCCCCGCCATTATTTTTTCTATCTTAATCAAACATCTGATGACCCTAATTCATATTTCACAAGTCTATACTTATTAAACCCAAAATATGAAATAGTGAATGAATTGTTCCCCATGTAAAAAATCCAACTCCTATTAAAAAAAATAACCAATTTAACTTTCCATCAGATGAGGCTATTCCTAAGGATATTCCTAAATTCTTTAGCGGATAAAATAATTGTACTTTTTTTTCATTAAATATATCTAAAAATAAATGACTTAAAAATCCTACCACAAAATACGGGAGAACAGGTTGATAAATACAATAAACACAACTACTCAATAATAAAAGAGCAAAAAAAGAATGCATAAATCCCCTATGAGCAGACAACATTCCTATGATTGATACAAATGCAAAAGAAATTAATGCGATTGAAATTATTACTCCATTTCTATTTTTAGTAATAGTTTCATAAATCCCCACATTAAAATACACATCAGATAATACCGTCATACCAATAATAAACAGCAAAACAGCGATTATTTTTAATAATTCTTTATGAGATTTTGAGGTTCCTATATCTATGTCAGGAATTATTGATCCCAAAGCACCTACACTTAAACCTATAGCATAAGAAGTTAATGATGTTGGATGGCCATAAATAATAGAAGCAGCCAAACCAAATGAAAAATGAGTTTTACCAAGCATACCTAATACTTTTTATAATAATAAAAAACTTTGCTATAATACACTTAACACAAACATTTGTAAAACAAATATATATTTTATAAGCAAAAATATTACTTTTTTAAGAAGTTTTTATTATCTACTATTAATTTTAAATATTTATCATCTCTTGATGATGCTGCAAATCTTAATAATTTTATATAATTCTTACCATTTTTATTTTTGAGTATGATTTTTTTAGTAAGACTTTCAATATTCACATTATTATATTCATTTTGACCACTTAAAAATAGTGCATAAAGATATGCTTCATCATTATCCAATCCTAAATCAAAAGCATAATTATAACTTTCTTCAAAATCACTTGATAAATTAACGCTTAAATCTAGTTCTGTAATCATATACACAAAATTGCTTATGTGAAATAAACTAGAATTATACTTATTTAAAAAATTACTCTCTTTTAATTTTTTTTCTTTCTTATTTAAAGCTTCCTCTACCTTATTTATTTCACTATCAAGAAAATGATTATTTTTATCTATAAAAAGCTCATCAAAAGAATTCTCAAAATCAATGTCATTTGCATGAACAAATGACATTGAAAAACAACCAAAAATAATCAAAATTGCTAATATTAAAACTAAACAATTTTTGGAGTTAAACATACAACGTCGCTATTCTGAGCCCTATTTCTCATAAAATGATCCATTAATGTTAGAGCTAACATTGCTTCAGCAATAGGAACAGCTCTAATACCTACACAAGGATCATGACGCCCCTTAGTCACAATATCAGTAACTTCCCCTTGAATACTTATAGTCTTTCCAGGAATAGTAATGCTTGATGTTGGCTTTAAAGCTATACGCACCACAATATCTTGACCAGAACTTATCCCACCAAGAATACCACCTGCATGATTTGTTAAAAACCCTTCTGGAGTTAATATATCTCTGTGATAGGACCCTTTTTGACTTGCAACAGCAAAACCATCGCCTATCTCTACCGCTTTAACAGCATTAATACCCATCATTGCATAAGCAATATCGGCATCAAGTCTATCAAAAACAGGTTCTCCCAACCCTACAGGAACACCTTTAGCAATCACTTCAATTTTTGCACCCACTGAATCATGTTCTTTTAATAAAGATGTCATAAATTCTCTTACTTCTTCTACTTTATCAGGATCACAAAAGAAAAACTCATTATTCAAACGTTCGTTCAAAACAACCTGTTGAGCTTCAATATTGCCAAATTGAGTTGAATACCCAATAATCTCAATTCCTAACTTAGTTTTTAAATACTTCTTAGCTATAGCACCTGCCGCAACTCTCATTGCAGTTTCACGTGCAGATGAACGTCCACCACCTCGATAATCTCTTATTCCATATTTTTGCCAATATGTATAATCAGCATGTCCTGGTCGAAACATTTGTGAAATAGCACTATAATCTGATGAACGTTGATCTGTATTATGTATTACTAATCCTATTGGTGTTCCCGTTGTTTTTCCTTCAAAAACACCTGATATAATCTCTACTTTATCAGCTTCAGAACGCATTGTTGTAAATTTAGATGTTCCAGGCTTTCTTTTATCTAATTCTGGTTGAATATCTGCTTCAGAAAGTTCTAAGCCAGGGGGGCAACCATCTACAATTGCAGCTAATGCTAAACCATGACTCTCACCACATGTTGTTACTCTAAAAAGCTGACCAAATGTATTTCCTGCCATTATTACTCACTCCTAAATTCTGCAAAATATTCAGCGCATTGTTGTAATTCATAAAAAGTCATTACAAAAACACCTGAACCACCATTTTCAAACTCAACCCAATTAAACTTAATATCAGGATATTCTTCCATTAATGATAAGCGACTATTACCAACTTCAACTACTAAAATACCATCTTCTGATAAATAATAAGGTGCATCAGCTAATAAACGTTTTACAATATCTAAACCATCAAAACCAGCAGCTAAAGCCAACCTTGGCTCAGAATGAAATTCTTGTGGCATATCCTCTATATCAGCCTCGTCAACATAAGGTGGATTACACACTATAATATCATAGCGCTGATTTTTATTTAAGCTATTAAACAAATCACTCTTTATAGGTAAAATAATATCTTCTAATCCATATCGATCAATATTGTAACAACAAACTTCTAGAGCATCATTACTTATATCTACAGCATCAATAACAACTTCATAATCTCGATATTGATTTGCGCACGCAATTGCTATACAACCACTTCCAGTACACATATCTAAAATACTAGATGGAACGCCATTATAATAAGGTGCAAAATTTTTTTGAATTAATTCACCTATTGGAGATCTTGGAATAATAACTCTTTCATCAACATATAATTCAATACCACAGAACCAAGCTCTATTTGTTAAATAAGCTGTCGGAATTCTTTCTTGCACTCTTTTTGTTAACGCTTTAGCTATATTACGTTTTTCACGCATTGTTAACTTAGATTTCAAAGTATCAGGATCTGCAGGGGGATCTAAATTAATAAGACACATAACAAGATACATAGCTTCATCCCAATAACTATCTGTTCCATGCCCTAAAAACACTTCATTTTCAATTAAATAACTTGTTGCATAACGAACTACATCATTAACTGTTTCTAACTCACTAACAACTTCAGGTTCAATTTCTTCAGGAAACTTTTCCACAACAAATTTATTTGATGAGTGTTCTTCATTCATACACATACCGATAAACTCCACTTATTATGTGTTTTTAAAAATAAAACGTATTTTACTCGCAATTTACTTCGCTATAATAAATCTATTATGAATTAAAATCAAAAAGCTCAGTCTATCACGTTCCACTATTCAGGCATTCGTAAATTATTTTTGATAAATTTTAATTATAATAATTTTCTATTTATCAACTTATACAAAAAGTCTTTATACTTAGACTATACATGTATACTTTTATTATTTTTCAATTATACAAAAAAAACAAATTTTGTGTTCTTATAAAAGGATTTATTAGTTTTAAATAAAACTAATGTGCAATAAAATAATACTTAGAATAATAATTATCAATCTTAAATAATCCACTGCATTTATATCAATTTTAATTACTTCTGTATCTGATATGTTTTAAAAGTATATGTGTATGGTCTATATCACGATTTTTATTATTATATTATATAAAGACTTATATTCTCAAATATTTTGTCAATGATACCAAAAATTGTTGATATATCTTTAACACTGTTTTGTTCTTTAAATTATAAAAACTAATCAACTTCTTTTATTCTTTTGGTATTTTCTAAAGATATTTATAGGTACATTTATAACAAAATTTTTAACAATAAGTGGTTGACTAAAGAAATTGGTTATAAAACCATTTTGCAATATTGATGTGAAATATTCTTGATAAATTTTTCACATTTTTATAACCAAATAAATATATTATACAGATCAACAATATAAATAAAATAGTATCCACTTATTATATTAAAGATAATCCGTATTAAAAAATTTTATTTAATATCTCGGAAAATTATGAGTAGAACTAGTTGCAATTTCATGATTTAATTCATTAACTGTAGTTGCGTGAACTAAATCAGGATGATCTGGCATAACAATCTGCCCTTTATCAAACTCGTAAGCCCCCCTTCCTTGGATATACATACGTCCCTTAAAAAAGGTTTTTACATGCTTTACTATTAATCTTTGCGAATATTTTTTGAAAATTCTCATCACAACACTCCACAGCTAACACTAAACTGTAGTAATTAGTAACACTACTACCAATAAACGTTGTATTGAAACAAGTTCCATATCAACTAAATATTACCACAAATAAAAATAAATATCCTAATATAGGTCACTATTTCTAATATTTTTTAATAATATTTTTATTTAGGATTAATCAATATTCTGAATTTTATGTAACCTCTAATTCCTAAATTACTTCTTCCTTCTTTTACCGAGCACTTTAAGAATGAAGTATTCGTTCTGGATAACCATATCCATGACATATTAGGGACTTTATTTTTGATTTAATTAGATCACATAAAAAAATCTACTGTTCCTTTATTTATAGTTATTATAATTAATTGTGTTTATAATCATTTACAAATAAGTATCTATTTATCTAACTTGTATAATAAAATAATATTGGAATAAAACTATGTCAGATTTAACACTAGTAACTCTCTTAGGCAGCTCAGATTATAAATCAGCTAAATACAACTTTGGAAATAATAAAATTATAACCAATCATTTTTTTTCATTAGCTCTTTTTGAAAAACTTAGTACAAATAACAAAAATATTACAAAACTAATACTCATAGGATCCAAAGAAAGTAAATGGGATCAATTTTATAGCGCCACTATTGATTTTATAAAAAATTATTGCCCCAAATCAACAGACATTGAGTTACCACAAGCAACAATAGATAATGATCGACAAGAAATTATATCAAGTCTCCAAAAAGTATTTTCGGAATACCTACATTGTGAACTAATTGATGTAGTCTATGATTCATCATCAATTATAGAACAAAACAATCAAGTATCATTAGTGGAAAATATTATCAAACTTCCAATGACTAAAAACATAGTCTTTGATCCTACTCTAGGCTTTAGATTTATACCATGGTTGGTATTTACAGCTTTAGAATATAAAACGTATATCGATAATTCTTTACTCAATAAAGTCTACTACGCAAAAATTGTAAATAAAACAAATAATGAAGTTGAATTTAAATCTATTGAGCTTAATATGTCTACCAAATTATTTAAAGAAGCTCTTGATTTAAATGCATATAATATATCAGGAGAACTTACTCCTTTGGAATCTTATATTGATAATTCTAAATCTCCACTTAAAAAAGATTTTCTCATAGCAAATCTAGCGGAAAATTTCGGATGCTACGATATTGCAAACGAAAAATTCAGAGCAATAAAACAAGAACTTATCAATGAATTTGAAGGTAGTATTGCTTTTAATAAAGACTTTTTTAACAACAGATTAAATTGGATAAACGATACCCCTCAAGGCAATTTGATCCGCTTATCAGAACATTTCTTTAACACAAATAATTACACAGACTGTATTCTTACAGCCCATCAATTTGGAAAAATTAATAAAATAGACGATAAATACTTTAAAGAACTTCAAAATAAATTCCGGACTCAAATTATTCATATGATTAATATAAATAATTTTAATGATGAAGACAAATTTAAAGATTCTTTAAAGAAATGTCTAGATAATATTACCAAAAACTTAGAACCTGACTATCATTTCACTATAAACAACCAAAAACCTCAGGACGAACAAGGTGTTCTTATAAGTATTATTGGTTCTGGCAATTATTACTTAACCGATTATAATTCTAACTTATTTAACCTCAATAATGTAAAATATTTTGGAACTTCTTTAGCTTTTGAATTGAAGAAACAAAATAAAATTGAAAAATTATTTATTTGTGGGATTCACACATCAAATTGGAATGAGTTTCTAGAATCGCTACTAAAATTTGCAACAGATACAACTATAAAAACAATAACAAGTTTTATCGATAAACATAAATCATCTATTGAAAATCCTAACGCAACTGGTCCTTTTAATAAATATTATTTAAGTGTTGAACAAGCAGAAGAGATTAATAAAGAATTACAAGATCTCAAACCAGAGCTTGGAATATCTATAGAAATATTCTGTTATGATGATAAAGATGAAGATTCTGGTGACTTTTCAAAACTCTTAGAATTCACTAAAAAACAATGGAATAATACAAAATTTTATCTAGATATCACTCATGGTTATAGAGCTATTCCATTTATCATGTTCTTCGCATTTTTAACAATATGTTCAAGAAATAACAATGAATTTAAAAATATATATTACGGATTCTCTGATTATAATAATGATCGAAACACAACTACTAAAGGATGGATTGCAGACGAAACACATCTATTAAAATTAATTAAATACTCTTTTGAAATTAACAAGTTCAACTCATCTGGTAATTTCCTATATATAAAAGATATGCTAGATAGCATCTTTAATAACGATACGGAAATTAACGCAAAAGTCTTAACAGCTGCTATGAATGAAAATCTACATAAATATTTCACTGCAGGAAAAGATTTTACAGAACTTAAAAATCTTCTTCTTTCCAAAGAAATTGAAGTTAAAGATAATTTTGTGTATAAAATTATACGCGAACCTATATTCTCAGCAATTGACCAACTTAGAAACAAAACTGAAGATCCTATAGATACTTATATTGACAGAGTTGAATTCTTTTTATCAAACAAAAGATATGCAGAAGCTACATTTAGTGCTTATGAGACCTTTCGACTTCTAGGTCAATTTGTGAAATCATGCTACGAAAGTAAATCTAAAGAATCACTCATTGATAAATATAACTGGATAAAATATCAATACAACGAAGGTAAATCATCCTACAAAGCTAGCAATGGTAAAGAAATTTATACATGTAAGTATGATACATATAAGCATGAAAACTATATTGTAGCAGCACTTAATCGTGGTTTTTGCATAAATGAAACATATAAAGCTTCAAAACCTTTAAATTATAGCTACTTCAACATTAGCAACTACCGTAGAGTAATTACAAACGAGAAAGATGGTTATTCGAAGAAACATGTTTGCAATATTATCGAAAACAATATACTCCTTGGAGATAGTAATACAATCGCAAAAGATTTAAAAGACGCTCTAGAATGTATAAAAATGTACAGAGAATTTATACGTCAATTTAACTAAAATTCAAAACATTATAAATAACTTTTTTGCATAATAGCTGTATTTTTTATACAGCTTTTTATTTCTTTTTCCCTGCTATAAGCCAACGATATGCTGAATACAGAAACACACTAAAAAATGAAAATGCTAAAAATAATTTTAGAAAACTGTAATAAATACTATCAAAAATGTCACGACTAAATAAATCTTTCACAAAAGAAGATGACTCCCAAAGCTCTACATATAAGTCAGGAATATTTTCATCCAATACAGAATAAAGATCTGTTAGCGATGAAGTTATAACAAGGAGTGAAAAAAATGCAAAGGTACGTTGCATTTTTTGAATACGTCTACTATCTTCATCATGAGATAACTCTCTTGTAATACTTTCTAAGGATTCTAAACCAATAGAAATTCTCTCTATATTCTCTTTAATTTTTAAAGAGTTACTAACATACATATAAAAAGAGTTATGCTGGTCTAAATGACTTACAGATGAGTACATACTTTTTACTATAAAAAAATTTATAGAAGTTAAATGATTTTGTATTGCATCATAAGCCAAAGATGAAACATTTGTAGGAAATGTTAACTCAAGCCTTTCATAAAATGATATCAGAGAATAATGCTGGTACAGTAAAATTAAATATAAAAAGAAATAGTCATTTCTCATTCTAGCAGACATACCTCCTTTCTGGCTCAGCATAAACTTACCATCTTGTTTATCACAATAAGCAAATTGACCACATCCAGACTCTGAAGCAAACCAACAAGTATTTCCTGATGGAATAAGAAGTTTTTTATGAAAATTCTCAGCAATATGTATTTTTGAACTGTAACCACAAGTTAAGTGGAACACTAAATTATCTATTATTTCAGGTGTTATACCCCTTTCGCTTAGAGAACAATTAGATACATTACAATGCCAAGAATTTGAGTTATCTATGATTATTGAAGGATTTAAACTATCTGTACACAACGCAGCATACGTATACAAAATAGCCTTATCTGGTATATTTTCAATAATTTCTCCTGAGTATTTTTTTATCTCTCCTAAATTTTTATCAAGTAGTGTCTTATTAGTTGAATTATTCTTTAACAGAGGATTTTTTCTAGAAGGATAATAATTCACCTTCCCTATGGTTTCTTCTATTATTTTAGCAATCCACTGTCCCATTATAAACTGTTCAGGTATTGAAGTTTTAGAAGTTCTTATTCTAATAAATTCATTATTCTGCCAAGTGGCAATCTTTATTTGCCCGTTAAGGGATTGAAACGTAGCATCACTTTTAATTATCTCTCTAGGGCATTCTACATGTGGCAATCTTTATTTGCCCGTTAAGGGATTGAAACAGAAGTATCCAGCTATGAGCATTACCATAGGAGAGAAGTTTAGTGGCAATCTTTATTTGCCCGTTAAGGGATTGAAACTATTTTAAAAGGTTTTCAATAAATTTTTCTGGAGACGTGGCAATCTTTATTTGCCCGTTAAGGGATTGAAACAATTGTTGAAGGGACTTCACTAATGTTGGGGATACCAACATGTGGCAATCTTTATTTGCCCGTTAAGGGATTGAAACTGATCGTCAAATGAGTTTGATACAGATACATACTTCTCATCAGTGGCAATCTTTATTTGCCCGTTAAGGGATTGAAACGTATCCCACATAATTGTTACTCCTAAAAAACTAAAGGGAGGTGGCAATCTTTATTTGCCCGTTAAGGGATTGAAACAAAATCATTTGCAGCCTTTACTGTATCCTTTGCTTGTTTGTGGCAATCTTTATTTGCCCGTTAAGGGATTGAAACAGTTTAAACAAGTATTAAAACCTGAATCACCTAAAGTATTGTGGCAATCTTTATTTGCCCGTTAAGGGATTGAAACAAGTAGAAGTTCAAAAAATTGAGCAAATTGAAGATCCAATAGTGGCAATCTTTATTTGCCCGTTAAGGGATTGAAACTATGCCTATCAAGACATTTAACCTTTTGGGTTGATGTTAGTGGCAATCTTTATTTGCCCGTTAAGGGATTGAAACGCAAAGTTTCAATTTCTTCAAACTTAACAGTAGAGTTTAAATTAGTGGCAATCTTTATTTGCCCATTAAGGGATTGAAACTTGTGAGAATGTAGATGTTGGTGATTATGTGGTATTTCCTGATACTGATGGCATTGATGTGAAATTTGAAGATAGTGATCCATTGATCGACTATTCTCAATTTATGTTATTAAGATACAAGAGTATTATTGGTAAAAAGAGGTAGTGTATGAAGAACGCAATAGCAATGCGATATCCTGAAAATAATGATCCATTGTATTGCTTTCTGTACTGTAAATTCGGCGTTTCAGACGCCGTTATTGATGGTCAGAAATGCTTGATTGTTCATTATGATAATGGTCTTTCAAAAATTAAGGAAATTGCAAAGAAGTTTAATCTAGCTACTTTTTCCGCGAATAATGCAAACTATGGACTCTCACGATTAAAGGAATACACAATCGACAAACACACTCCTAGACAAAATTTGGGAATGTTATGTGAACGTGCTTATAATAAATACTTTATTAAAGGAATACACAATCGGCAAACACACTCCTAGACAAAATTTGGTAATGTTATGTGAACGTGCTTATAATAAGTGGCAATCTTTATTTGCCCGTTAGGGGATTGAAACGTAAATCAAATTTCTGTTAACGAATTTATTCATGAATGGGATTTAGGATTTTCAAAGGAACTGTACTTAAATATATCTGTAGAGCGGAAGAATTAGAAGATAAAGCTCAAAAGCTAGCTGATATAGAAAAGGCTATGAATTATTTTAAGCTTACAATTAAATATGGAATATCCAAAGAATATAATAATTCAATATTAACTGAATCTTATGAATTCATCAGTCAATTCAAAGCATGGCAACAATATGTACTTACAAATTTTATGATATTTTTACAAACAAGAAATTATAAGTATGGTAAAAAAATATATGATTTCTTAGAAGGATATAAACTTACAGTTCAATATGAATATTAAATGGATGTTAAATAAATATTAAATAGGTTGAGGAAAGCAATATGAGTAATGCAGACTAAATGATTTCAGATATCGCTGATTATATTGTAAAATCAAACGAAGATATCTGTTATTATAAAGATAATTTATTAAATCTTGAAAACAAAATAAAGACCCATTATAATAATGTAAAACAAGAAATAGAAGAACTAAAATACAGATATAGATATGATGAAGATGTTCAAGTTTTAATTAAAAAATATGAAATCTTGTTAAGAATGTCCAACTTAGTTAGTTATGTTGAAGGTTACAAAACAAGATAAGATATAAAATACGTAAATACGCAAATACGTAATGATTTGCGTTTTTTTTCAATTTTACACACATTTTTGTGGCAATCTTTATTTGTCCATAAAGCGGTTGAAACATCAAACATGTTTATGAAAAGCACCTTTACCTAATAAAGGATTGATTGCTTGGTTAAAAAATTTTTAACTTTATAAACCTGTTGATTTCTGTTAATAAACTTTTTGTAAATTTCTGCACAATTTTTTGTTGCAGAATTTTTACATTAAAAAAGATTTAATTAATTTATTCATTATTCATACCTCCATAGATTCAAAGATGAAGATATTTACTAGAACAAAAAACTAATTCATGGAGATTATAGGTAACTAGTACTATTATGTTGAGAAATTTTTACTTGATTATTTTGGAGAAAAACTGTCTAAATATGAAAATGTAACTACATTAGGATTGCTAATATCACTTTTTATTACAACACATGTAGCTGGTGAAAAATTTACATTTTTTATATTTAAAGATGATAATAAATCGTAAACAGTTGGAATATGTGAAACAATTAATATGTTTTTCGAAATCTCTTTTGAATACCTAAGATAGTCTATAAACATTTCTCCATCACCATAAGGAGTAATCATTTTGTCTTCTTCTCTATCATCAGCATTCAATGTTTTTAAAATAACGTCTGCTGTTTCTTTAGTTCTTGTATATGTACTCGTTATTACCTTATCAAACTTCTCAAAACCAAACTGCTTTAAAAAATAAGCAGTAGCTTGACACTGCTCCACACCACGGTAAGTTAACCTTCTATCGCAATCTCTAGTTGCATATCCTGCCTCACCATGGCGCATCACTACAATGTAACTACTACTTTTTTGATTCATGATAATAATTATCTACAAAAACTAAAAAGCATTTAATGCTTGTTCTAAATCTACAATTAAATCTTCAGGATCTTCAATACCAATAGTTAATCTAATTAACTCTTCACCTATACCTGCCATTTTTAACTGCTCTTTTGTTAATTGTCTATGTGTAGTACTTGCTGGATGACATGCACAAGATCTACTATCACCAATATTTACAACACGCTTAAATAATTTTAAAGCATCGTAAAACTTGATCCCGTCCTCTAATCCACCTTTTAACCCAAAAGTTAACATACCACTTTGAGTACCATTTGTATACTTTTGAGCATTGTTATGATATTTATTATCAGAATACTTTACACAATTAACCCATGCTACTTTTGGATGTGTCTTTAAAAAATCCGCTATCGCAAAAGTATTTGCAACATGTTGTTTCATTCTCAATGACAAAGTTTCTAAACCAACTAAAATTAAGAAACAATTTAAAGGAGATAAAACAGCACCTGTGTTACGCATTGCAACTGTTCTTACCCTTGCAACAAAAGCAGCCTTACCAAACTGTTCAGTATAAACAACTCCATGGTATGCTTTTTCAGGTTTTGTAAATTGAGGGAATTTTTCTGGATATTTATTCCAATCAAACTTTCCACTATCAACAATAATTCCCCCCATGCTGTTACCATGACCAGCACAGAACTTTGTTAATGAATGAACAACTATATCCGCACCAAATTTAATTGGCTTACAAAGAGCAGGTGAAGCAACTGTATTATCAACAACCAAAGGAATTCCGTGTCTATGTGCCACATTTGCTAAAGCTTCAATATCAACTATATTGCCCGCTGGATTTCCTATAGTTTCACAATATACAGCTTTTGTATTATCATCAATTAATTTTTCAATATCTTCAGGTGAATCACTCGCAGCAAGTCTTCCTTCTATTCCCATATCAGGAAGCATACTAGTCAATAGAGTAAATGTACCACCATAAAGCTGCGGAACTGATACAATATTATCTCCCTTCTTTGCTAAATTAATCAAAGCATAAGTTATTGCAGCTTGACCAGAAGCTGTTGCGATAGCAGCAATTCCACCTTCAAGCATAGCCATTCTTTTTTCTAAAACATCAGCTGTAGGATTCATCAAACGAGTGTAAATATTACCAGGTCTTTCCAAATTAAATAAATCTGCAGCATACTGTGAATCATCAAATTCATAAGCTACTGTTTGATAAATTGGAGGTACAACTGCATGAGTTGTAGGTTCTGTATCATAACCTCCATGAACCTGAATTGTCTGATCTTTCATCTATAACATTCCATCAAAACGTCTTATTTTTAATTATATTATCATTAATTATGTCATCTTTAATTATGCCATCTTTAACTATGTCATCTTTAATAGTATTTTTTAAATATAATCTAAATACTAATAACATTCCAAGGAGTAACCAATAAGTCTTAGTAACAGCGGAATTACCAAAATTATACTCCGTCAATCCTTGAATTTCTATACTTAATGTTGAAACAAAAATCATTAAAGATATTGAACACTTATAACGTAAAGCTCGATATAAACTAGATAATAATATATAACCAAAAAATACTACAAAACCCAATGTTCCCAAAATACCTGTTTCAGCTAATATGTGTAAGAAATTGTTATGAGCATGTTTTAACCCTGGCTCTTTAGCCATAGGCGAAATATACTTAACACTATAAATTTCACGAAATTGCTTTAAACCAATTCCTGTTATAGGATAATCTTTAAACATTTCATAAGCACTTTTCCAAAGCAATTTTCTTTCTGTAAATGACTGTTCAGTTGAAGAAATATTTATTGTTTTTATCCTATCTACTACAGAAGAATTTAATAAAACACAACCAGAAAGACTGCAAATAATAATAAAAGTAGCAATAAACTTTTTTATGCTACTAAACATATAGTAAACAAAAACTACAGCAAAAGAAACACCACATCCTATCCAAGCACCTCTAGTTCCATTATATAACAAAGCAAAAAAGCCCAGCAAAAACACTGAAAATGCAAAAAACGCCCACTTTTTTCCCAATAATTTATAATCAAAAAATAAAACTAAGGATACTGGTAATAACATAGATAAAAAACCAGCTAACGTCATAGGATATCCAAAAAAAGCATTTGCTCTTGCTTGACCACAAAATCCTTGAATATTTGCATACAAAATAGATACCAAAACGCCTAATAGTAAAGATTTAAATAGCAGCTTAATCCCTTTGATATTTAAAACAAAAAAAGTTGTTATATAAAAAGGCAATGGTCTCCAAACAAAATAATTAAACCAAGTTTCAATACTTTTACCTATATGTTTACTATTTAATATAGAAAAAAGAAATGATAAAGCAAAAAAGCCTAATAATATATAGATTATCTTAATACATTTATTTGAATCAAAATTATAAAAAGAAATTTTTTCCCTATTTAAATAAACATATACTAAGCAACATGCTACAGAAACACCTAAAAATACATTGCCTACTGATATTGAGATAAATGAAATAAAAACATATATAAAAAAAGGAATAAGAAAATTTCGTTTTACCATACCTAAAAGCACCTCAATAATAGTCAATTGTATTAGTATAGAATAATGTAAATTTAATTTACAAAAAAATAAGCAAATAAAAGCCCCCTAAAGAATTTTTTGATTTTATTTTAATATTCATGTTATTACAATAATGAACCTTTAAAAGAGTATATTTCATTTCAACAAATGAGTTTTAAGTCAAATTTTTACATTTAATCTAGGTGATGAAACACAGTAGATAAAAACAAAAATCTTAAACATAAACTAAAATAATTTCAATAAAAGAATTATGCAAAATCAAGTATTTTTAAGATATTATTATTTTTTTATTTAAATAAAACGACAAGCTACACATTTTTGAAATATAAAAATACTAAAATAATACGCTTATGTGATATATTTTCACAAACGTATGTTTGTAGAAAGATAGTTATTGATCTTTCTTTGTTAAATAGTTTTCAAAAATAATAACTGACGTTTAGAGTCAGCTTTTTTTTGAAGAGTTGAGAAAATTCTCTAAGATTCTAAACAAATAAAGGAATAAATGCATGTCCAACGAAGCTATACTAAAGGTTCGCGACTATATGAATAGAAATATAGTCGGTCAACCTGAATTAGTTGATGGTCTATTAACCGCCCTATTAGCAGATGGTCACATCTTGGTAGAAGGTCCTCCAGGATTGGCAAAAACTCGTGCT
The DNA here is from genome assembly GCA_051892875.1 of Succinivibrionaceae bacterium. Classification (GTDB taxonomy): domain Bacteria; phylum Pseudomonadota; class Gammaproteobacteria; order Enterobacterales; family Succinivibrionaceae; genus JBJFGR01. The sequence continues at coordinate 21,169 of JBJFGR010000103.1, read as the reverse complement.
ATCAAGTTGTTATCTGAATGTATCGAAGGTCGTTTCCATCGTATTCAGTTTACCCCAGACTTACTACCAGCCGACTTAACAGGTACAGATATTTACAGACCTCAAGATGGATCTTTCACATTCCAACCAGGTCCACTATTCCATCATCTATTATTGGCTGATGAAATTAACCGTGCCCCTGCAAAAGTACAATCAGCATTACTAGAAGCAATGGCTGAAAGACAGATAACTATTGGTAGAAAAACATACCAATTACCAGATTTATTCTTGGTAATGGCTACACAAAATCCACTTGAACAAGAAGGTACATACCCTCTACCTGAAGCTCAGCTTGATAGATTTATGTTACATTTGCAACTAAACTATCCAGATCAGGGAACAGAACTTCAAATTCTAAGATTAAATCACTTAGAATCAAAGCATGCCGCAAAAGAAGAACCACCTGTAATAACTCAGGCAGAATTGTTTGAAGCTCGCAATGAAATACTGAGTGTACCTATTCCTGATATTTTGGAAAGCTACATCATCAACTTAACAATGGCAACACGTAGACCATATAGCTATGATGGTACAGACCTTGCAAGATGGATAAGTTGCGGTGTTTCACCACGTGCAACAATGGCTTTGGCTAACTGTTCTCGTGTTAAAGCTTGGTTAGATGGAAGAGACTATGTTGCTCCTGAAGATATTCAATACTGCGTATACCCAGTATTCAGACATCGTATATTCTTAAGTATGGATGCAGAAGCAGACAGAGTTGATGCTAACCGTGTAATCGAACTCTTAACAAAGAAAGTTGTTGTAGGGTAAAAATATAAGTTGGAACGCAAGTTCCAACTGTATTGCTAGTTATACAGAATACAAAAAGTCGTGCATTACTTGAATATTATGTATAGCACGGTTAAACATGCTAATAGTAATTTATTCATGCGTCTTGTTTATTTTTAAATGAATTTAATGCTATAGCAAAATTCAATCAGTCATGAGAGTGTTTTATTAGCTAATAGTAAAAAGGATGAATCGTCAATGCCTAATGGGATTGAACTTACATTTGAGGAACTCATAAAAGTTCCACCATTAACACAACTTCTACCAAATACCATGGTTGCTAGTCAACGCTATGGTTTACTGCGTTCTATAAGTAAAGGCAGAGGTATGGAATTCTCTGAAGTTCGCGCCTATTTACCAGGTGATGATATTAGAAATATCGACTGGCGAATAACAGCAAGAACTGGACGTCCTTATACAAAAATGTTCCGAGAAGAACGTGATAGAAATGTTTACATCATTTTAGACCTAGACCCTGCTATGTACTTTGGTTCACAAGGCCAATTAAAAGCAAGATTAGGTTCCTTGATAGCAGCCTCATGTGCTTGGCAAGCCCATGATATGAAAGATAAAGTAGCTGGTATGATTATCAATGGTAATACACCACTACGTCACCAGCCTGGTGGTGTCCGTAGGGATGTTCTTGCTTGGATTCAAAAAGTATATAATGCCTACCAACTTGGTTTAAGAAGAACGAATTTCGATTTTACAGTGGGTGATGGTTTAAGACTTTTAGTTAACAGCGCAAGACCTGGTAGTGTTGTTCATATAATCAGTGATTTCTACAGAATGGATGACAACGCATGGTTGTATTTACGCCGATTAAACAAATCTCATACAGTAAGAACTTATCAAATATATGATCGTCTAGAAATGAACATTGAAGGTAGTGGTACTGTTGGTATTGACACTGGTGCTAATCAAGGTTTCATTAGTTCCTTGAACAAGGATTTCGTTGACAACTATCGTCGTATCGGAACTCATAGAATACATAATATTGACAAGATGCTTTCCGAAGCGTCACAGCGTAATATTTGTATAGACGTTTCCGAAACCATTATTGAACAACCTGAAGAAAATGACAAAAACGAAGAGGATAAGGATTAAAAATGGAGTTGGATTTTACTTTACTTCATGATATCCATGAAGGTACTCCTCCTGTAGATTACTCATACGGTTGGATGTGGTATTTATTATTTTTGGTAGTGATTTGGCTTATAGGTTACACATTATACCGACTCACCCCACTATTTAAAGCATACGGAAGATTAAGACAAGTAGATATTCAGAGTAAAGCTTTTATACCTTTAATCAATTATTGGTTAAAAGAAACTTCTCTAATCATGTATGAAAGAGATACCGTAGCTCCTCTATATGGCTTACAATGGTTGAGATTTTTAGATAAAACAGGTGGTACAAATTTTGAGAGATTTAACACCGTTTGGGAACAGGTTATATACGATTGGCAAAATATTGAATTAGAAATTCCAGTTCATGAGAAAAAACTACTTATTAAAGAATGTAGAAAATGGCTTTTTGCTAATATAAGGAGAAGATTATGGACTCACTAGGAATAGGTCTTGGCTCTCTTTGGTGGGTGTTTTTACTCCTAATGGGATTACCATTCCTGATTAGGTATCTGCCTGGTAAAAGTAAAAAAGATGAGTTTATTTTTATAACTTCATTGCCTCACTACTTACCAAAAGAACCCAAAAATAAAGAAAATTTTATTTTTACAATAGCCTATGCTGCTTGGTTCTTTTTAATGCTTGCTTGCATGGGACCAGTGTATTACGATAAACCAATAGTGATTAATCAACCACATCGTGATATGTTCTTGGCTATCGACTTGTCTGATTCAATGGAAACTCGAGACATGTTCGACAAGAATAAACATCCTATAACAAGACTTGATGTTGTTAAATCACAATTAAAGTTTTTTATTGAAAATCGTATAAAGGGTGAATACAACGATAGAATAGGTATTATTCTTTTTGCTGATACAGCACATGTTTTAGCACCTTTAACATTCGACAAAAAAGCTCTATTAGAATTGGTTGATGAAATCGACTTATCTATGGCAGGTCAGTTAACAAATATTGCTGGTGCGATAGAATTATCTCAACAAAGATTTGAAGAAGCTGGTACAAATCAAAAAATTTTAATACTACTTTCTGATGGTCGAAATACTGTAGATGGTATGTCTCCAGTAGAAGCTGCAAACATTGCGAAAGACCGAGGTATGAAAATCTATACCATTGGTTTTGGAGGAGATAGCTATACAAGAGATGACACAGGTGTTACTACCAAGTTTAATACTAGTGCAGATTTAGATGAAGATACTTTAAGGCAAATTGCTAATATCACTAAGGGTAGTTATTTTCGTGCTACTATGAGTGATTCACTAAGAAGTAAATATCAAGAAATTAACTATTTAGAAGCTACAGAAGAAGATCCAATTACTTACCAACCAGAGGCACCTTTATATCAATGGCCTTTATTTTTTGCAATCATTCTTTCTGTATGTGCAGGCATAGCTGTAAGGAGAATAAATGGCTGATTTTACATTATTACGCCCGTGGTGGCTTATTCTGCTATTTCTGCCACTAATCTTTGTATATATTGATTTTGCAAAGCATTACAAATTACAAAATTTTATTAGGGAAGATATTATCAATTATCTAAAACCTAAGAAAAATAACAAAGAAGAAGAGGAAGATGTAGTCATTCCCGAAGATGATGGAAAAGAAGAAAAGGCTCAAGAGATTGAGAAGCCTACTAAAACCATTTCTGAAGCTGAACAAAAAATGCTTATTGCAAAACCTAGACTTTGGAAAAAATTTGGATGGCTAATGATCCCTTATATTTTTGCAGTGATTGCTTTGTGTGGACCTGCTATTTCACAGCAAAAATCTTTATTTCAAAGTGAAGAAAATTGGGTATGGGCTATTGATTACTCAGATTCTATGCTTGCTAAAGATATTCAAGGAACATCTAGATATGAAAAAGCTAGATATAGTTTAATTGAGTTATTAAATTCATCGAAGATCCATAGAAGAATTTCTTTAGTTGCATTTACTAGTGATTCATTTTTGGTTTCACCTCTAACAGATGATAAATCAACTATATTGTTCTTTTTACATGAATTATCCCCTAGTATCATGCCTGTTAAAGGTTCAAATCCTCTGTCTGGTTTACAAAAGGCTATTGAGTTATTAGATCGTGAACCAAATGTACCTGGTAATATTTTATTAGTACTAGATGATGTAAAAAATGAAGTTGAAGTAGAAGATTTAACAAAAGCTATTAACGACTGTCCGTATCCTGTTTATATTTTCTCTGTTGGTACAGCAATGGGGGCACCTATTATGATCAACAATAAATATTTAACAGATAAAGATGGTAAGACTATTATGGCTAATTCACATCTTGACTTAATTCAACGTGTAGCCAGAGACTCTGATAGTAAAGCTTTTTATGAAACAGGTGGTGAAGCTCCACATTTAGAAGCTATGTATGAATACCAGCATCCTAAGTACAAACTTACTGAAAAAAGAAAGTATGAACACAAGGATATAGGTTACTATTTCATGCTTATCTCGATGATCGCTTGCCTAGGTTTTATAAAGAATTATTTCTTTATGATTGTGTTTGCTCTTTCTGTAGTAACAACAACATTAACTGTTTCCTCAGATGCTCTAGCTGGTGAATTAACAGAAGCAGACGCCAAAGCATATCCAAATGAATATGGTTATCAGCTTTTTACAGAAGAAAAGTATGAGGAAGCATTAAAATATTTTACCAACCCTATGTGGAAAGGTAATAGTTACTATAAACTAGGTAGATATGATAAAGCACTTCAAGAGTATTTAATCGTTGGTAATGATGCTGATGCTAAATATAATATTGGTAATTGCTTTGCTCATTTAGGAATTTATGATGATGCTATCAAGGCTTATAATCAAGCACTAAAACTTGATAGAAAACATGCTGATGCAAGTAACAATAAAACCGTTATTCTTGAGTTTCTTCGCTTGAAAGAAGAAGAAAAAGCTAAAAAACAAGCTATAATAGATGCTCAAAATAATTTGGATTTGGGTATAGATAATACTGAAATAGTATTATTGGCACCGTCAAGCGATGGTGTAAATATCTTACAAAGACGTTTATTTTTACAGCGAAAAGATAGAAAGACAAAAACTCCGGAGCAAACATGGTAATTATCAAAAAAATAATAGCGATTTTGTTTGTAGTTATCTTAGGTTGTAGCTTCTGCTTCAACACAGCTGGTGCTGCTCCAAGAGAAAACTCAATCAAGATTTCTATTGATACATTTAAAATATATCAAGGCGAAAGTTTTAATCTTATTATTGAAATTGAAACACATAAAAATTTGCAGTCAGGTGACTTGAATTACAAACCTCTTGCCGCTTTAGTTTCAGTTGGTAATATTGAATTTAAACAATTAAATAGTTTAAAAAAAGGTTTTAAAATTTATCAATGGAAAATACCTACTATAGCAAATAAAGTGGGTATTATAAAAATCCCTAGCATGGATATTGGTAAAGAAATTAAGACTTCAAATTTTGAGATCATGGTTAACACCGTAGAAGTTAGAGATACAGTTAGCACTCAGCAAAACATTGTAAAAACTCAACTTCGTAACACCCACCCAATGAGTGGTCAGTTAACTATGTATCGTTTAGAAATTTCAAAATCTAGCGATTTTAAAATTGAAAATATTACCCCACCTTCAGCAAAAGGTGCTAAGGTTGAGTTGTTCGCTGAAAGAACTATCAGTAAAGCATCTGCAGGTCGCAAATTTAATAAGACTTTGGTTAGGGAATATAAGGTATTTTTTAACGAACCTGGACAAATAAAGGTAAAATCACCAATTATTCAATGTTTAGATGCAAGAACAAACAAGAGATTTATCAAAAAAGATAAAGATATTATTGTAGATGTTACTCCAAATCCAGAACCATCTGCTATAGTATCAGATAACTTGAGTTTGGCTATTGATTGGACACCAAAAGATAAAAATGAAGTTGAAGTTGGTACTCCGATAACTAGAACTATTACTATCAGAGCTACAAATACAACTTTAGATCAATTACCAAAATTTACTCTTCCAAAACTTAATGATTTTGATGCATATGAAGAAAATACTCAAGAATCTGAAAAGTTGATGAAGAATAAGCAAGTAATTTCAACTAAAGTAATAAGACAAGTTTTTGTTCCTAAAAAAAATCATACAAATTTTGTGGTGAATGAAATATCATTTAAGTGGGTAAATCCTAACGATAAATCTGTTCATACAGAAAGCATTCCAACAGAACATTATATTGTTGATGGCTTTAGTTTTAATGACTATATTCCTCAAAGTTCAAAACAAAAAAGTTATTTAATAGCATTGTTATTTGGACTGATTTTGCTTGGTGTATTTATATTCTATAGTATTCGTTGGTATAAAGCTAGATATGGTATTTATAGTCATATCCATAGCTACGTTGATCATTTGAATTATTGGAAACAATTTAATAAAATGTGGTCAAATACCGATCCGTTCCAAGCAAGAAATGCAATCATTATTTGGGCTCAAAAGAGATATCCAACCTACAATATAGTTGGTATTAACGATGTCCCTTTCTTTGAATTAATGAAGGAAGAAGCAAATAAGCTGAGTGCTGCATGCTGGTCTCAAAATCACGCTCAATGGAATGGTACTAATTTGTACAAAATCATTTCAAAAAATAAAAACTACAAAAAACCAAAGGCTAAACAAGGTATTAATCCTTTCGGTTTGAATGGTGAAATTTATGAAACTGTACAAAGAACTGTAAAATAATCTAAAAATTCTTTTATCCCACCCCACTTTCAATCAAAAGATATGTGGGGTTTTCTTTTAATTTTATAAATCTCATCCTAATTATTCCATACTAATCATATTTATTAAAAATAATATAAGTAAATATAACAAAATCTATATATAATTATTTATATATAGGTAACATTGACGCCATTGATAATAATATGAATAACGATGTAAAAGAAAACATAAGCGAAATTTCAAAAGATAAAAAAATTGCAGCTTTAGAAAATGAACTATCAGCATTAAAGAGCATCAAGAAAACTGAAGATACTCTGTACTTGAGTATTATTTCAAAATTATCTGAAATTTTTTTTGAAATCGATAAATCTTGTAATGAGCAAGTTCAAAAATCAATTGAAGAAATAAATAAAAATAATCTAAACAATTCAGAAAATTCTAATACAGACATTCTTAATAAGTTATACATTACTCTTAAATCAAAAGAACAAAAGATGAAAATATTTTTAGGAGCTTTTAGACAACATTGCATACAAGTTCCTAAGTTATTATCTATGAGTACATCTATCCCTGATGATATAAAAAATGAAGTGTATGATCTTCAAGAACCAAATATAAAAGATGATGTTCTTAAACTTGCTTTACTAACAACTTACCTTGTAGAAAAGTTTATTCACTACCTATTAAATTCAGAAAAAAATAAAAGTGATAAAATTTCAGAAAACATATTTAGTGAAATAAAGTGTATGCTTGATTCTTTTATTTTAGATACTTCACAAAAATTTTTAATAAATGAAAATTTATCTAAATTAGAAGAAGCTGATTACAATAGCGGTTTTTTAATAGTAAAAGAAATCTTAAAAATTATAATCGATGGTGCTAATAAGGAACGTGACAGTACTACCTATTTACTCACAACTATAAATGAACACATTAACGTTATTCAAAGTTCTTTCAGTAGAAATATAGATACTAATAAAAAAGTTGCTATCGCATGTAAAACAAATAATCAACACCTTAGTTCAGAAATTATAAATTTAGAAAAAATATTTGAAGATCCTGATGTTTTAGATTTATCAAAAGTTGAAATTGTACGCAATAAAATTGCGAATCTTCAAGAATTATCTAATCAACGAAATAGTTTTATAAATATTCAAGATAAATTACTTTCAAATCTCAGTGATATAGAACATAAGATATCTTTTATTCAAAATGAAACTTTTGAATTAAAAGAAAATATAGCTGAAAAATCAAGCTATAATAAATTAGATTTACTAACTCAATTGAACAATCGTTATAGTTTTGAGCAACAATTTAATATTGATATCAATGGTACGGACCAAGGGCTGATAATGTCTGTTTTATATATAGATATTGATAATTTTAAATTAATTAATAACAAATACAACCAAGCCGTCGGAGATAAAATTCTAAAAGTTTTAGCACTAACATTAAAAAAATCAATCAATGATTTTGATTTTGTTGCAAGATTATATTCTGATCAATTTGGTTTAATAATTCATAACAACGATCCTAAATATTTAAATAATTTAATTAATAAAATTATTACCTCTATAAATTCTATTCCATTCCATTACAAAGAAGAAAAAGTCGATATATCTGTATCAATCGTTGGAGCTATACTAAATAAGCCTATTAATTTAAATACTGTTATTCAAAAACTTCAACATATTTTATCAACTCAAAAAGATGAACATGGACTAATGATTGTAAAATCATTTTCTAATCTAATAACATTGGAGGATTAAATAAATGATTGCTGTTATTCAACCTACGGGATATATGTCATTGTTATCTCAATTAGAAGCTGAAAGTATTTCAAGTACCTCTTTATCTGATTTATATGATCTTTACCGTAAATGTTCATTAGCGGTACTTAATACTGGTTCCATTACAGATAATTCAGATGTACTTCTACAAAAATATTCTGATTTTGAAATTAATGTAATTCAAAATGAACGAGGTGTAAAACTAGAGCTAATAAACCCTCCAGAAAGTGCATTTGTTAATGGCGAAATTATTAAAAATATTCAAAACAATCTCTATGCAGTGTTGCGAGATATTGTTCATACTTCAAATTATAAAAAGAATTTTAGTCGCTTGGTAATTGATAATAAAGCTTCTGATAAAGATTTGAATTATATAAGAACTAGTTTGTTATTTTCCGCATTAAGATTTGCTAATGTTTTTATTCCAGGAGCTGATCCAAACTTAATAGTTTGCTGGGGTGGACACGCTATTAATCAAGTAGAATATAACTATGCTTATGAAGTTGGTTTACAACTTGGTTTACGAAAACTTGATATCTGTACAGGTTGTGGACCTGGTGTTATGGAAGCTCCTATGAAAGGTGCTCACATTGGATATGCGATGCAAGATTACAAGGATGGTAGATTTATAGGCTTAACCGAACCATCTATAATAGCTGCAGAACCACCTAATATTATGATAAACCACTTAGTAATTCTATCAGATATTGAACAACGTCTCGAAGCTTTCGTGCGTATTGCTAGCACTATTATAATTTTTCCAGGAGGCCCTGGGACTGCAGAAGAATTATTATATATTCTAAGCATAAAATCAAATAAGGCTAATAGGCATGAACCATTACCTCTTATCTTAACTGGACCAGAAGAAAGTCGCGAATACTTTAATGCTTTAGATAAATTTATTCGAGCTGTTTTAGGTGATGAAGTAACAAGACTTTATACCATCATTATCAATGATCCATTAAAAGTCGTTGAAGTTGCATCAAAAGGTGTTAAACTTATAAAGGAACATCGCAATATAAATAGCGACGCATACTACTTTAACTGGTCATTACATATTCCTAATGAAATACAAGAGCATTTTATTGTAAATCATGAGAGTATGTCCAATTTAAACCTCCATCATAATCAACCTCTATCTTTATTGGCTGCAAACCTAAGAAGAGCATTCTCAGGTATTGTTGCTGGCAACGTTAAAGAATATGGCATGAAAGCTATCAAGGAAAATGGTCCTTTTGTACTTCATGGTGATAAAGATATTATGCAAGCACTTGATAATCTTTTAAAAGACTTTATTGTTCAAAAAAGATTACTAATATCTCAAGACGAATATAAACCTTGCTACAAAATCGTTCTTTAAATTATGGAAGGGAGTGTCACCTCCCTCCAAATTCTTATCCATATTTTCTTAAAACAAAGTAATTTAAGCTTATAAAAAATATTATTAAGCTAAATAATAACTTTTATTTTATTTTCAACTATAGTTGAAAATAATATATAGATAAAATCAAAGTAAAATACATACATGCATTAAAATTTATCATTAAGGTGCTTAAGAGAATATTTAAAATTTTTTTATAAACCAACACTTTAATATAAGGAAATAAAAATGAGTAATTATAGTTCCCATAGTTTGTATAGTTCAACCAACGCAGGCTACAACAAAACAACTCAATGTTCAGCATTAAGAAATCACAGTTGTAGATACTCAGCAAATTATCGCACAGATAATTCAAATTATAAGATAGCTTATGTTCATCCTGAAAGCAGTTATAATCAATCAACAGGCACAACTTCACGTTTAACATATAGATCTATTCTTGGTAATGCTTTATTTACAATGATGGAACATATACAAAAAAAATAAAATATGCTTTTAAGCGAAAAATAATAAAAGGAAAATTTTTATGATTAAGAAAAATTGTTTAGTTATATTAGGTCTATTAACGTCATCACTTTTAACAGGTTGTGTAAACGTCGCAGTTCAAGATAGTTCAAGTGAGAATTACGCAAAAGAATTTAATGCGCCACCATCTGGGTGGTCAGGACTATACCTGTACAGAACTTGTAATATTATGGGCACATTTTTAAAGAAAAGTTTATATGTTGATGGTCAATACATAGGTGAAACATCTAGATGTCGCTTCTTCTTCAGACTAGTAAAACCTGGAATTCATGAGCTTCAAACAGAATCAGAATTCAGTGAAAATTCCTTATCTTTAAATTTTGTTGAAGGTAAAAATTACTATGTAAAACAATACCTAAAACCAGGATTTTTTGTTGGAGGTGCTAATTTAGAAGAAATAAATACAGAAGAAGCTCAAAAGGATATAAAAAGCTATAAACTTGCTGAGAATAAAGATAATCCAAAACTAAATTTAAAAACCTTCCAAGATGATCCTAATAAAGGATCTATTCCAGGACCGAAGAATGCGATGGAGGCACAATCTTTGGCAAAATAATTTTTATTATTAGTTTCTAAATTAAAAAATGCTGTTTTATATCTTGTTCTAAATATTTAGAACAAGGTTTTTAAATAACTAAGAGGAATACAGTTAATGATTTTAAATGGATTCGCAATTATTATTTGGACATACTTTATTGGATGAAAATTAATTGGTGGAATGCTCATCAGTAAGATTATTCCAAATTATTTAACAGTTGCAAAACTTATAGGTAGTGTAATAGGTTTTATTACAGGATTTATAGTTTCTATTGCTCTATTTCATAGCTAACATTATAACTAGAGATTAATAGAAAAAGTGATTATGAACTTAGCCATTTTTATGATAAAGCTGAAGAAAAATACTCAAAAATGGCTAAAAATATAGCAAAATCACAAAATTTTGATGATTAATTCTACGACTAACAATTTTATAAAAAAGTCTTTATATAAGCCTTTTATATCGTTAAAAATTTTACATAATTTAGGTCTTAAAATCAATATATAATATTCTCATAGAATTTAGAATAGCTATAATCATTACGCCTACATCTCCAAAAATTGCTAACCATAAACCTATAAAACCTAAAGCACCTAAAATTAAAAAAGCAACCTTTATAATAATTGAAAAATAAATATTTTGTATTACTATGGAATGTGTTTTTTTCGCAATATTTATGGCTATTGAAAGTTGTTTAAAATCATCTGACATTAATACTACATCCGCAGCTTCTACTGCAATATCAACACCTTTTTTACCCATAGCAATACCAATATCTGCTCTTGCTAATACGGGTGCATCATTAATTCCATCACCAATAAAAGCGACATTACTATTACTACTATTGTTATTTTCTTGAATTGATTCTAATATAGCAACTTTATCAGCAGGTAATAATTGAGCATGATAATCATCAATACCTATATTTTGAGCAACTTTTTTAGCTATTTGTTCCTGATCTCCTGTTAACATCACAACTTTTTGAATACCTGTTGTTCTTAACTCTTTAATTTCTTCAACAACCCCATCTCTTAATTCATCACTTACAACAATATATCCTAAATATCTATTATCAAAAGCAATATATACAACAGTTCCAATAGAGATTTCATCTTGATTTGGAACATAAAAATTTATTTCTTCATGTAATAAACGATCGTTACCAACTACAACTTTTTTACCATCTAATATAGCTATAACTCCTTTGCCACCTATTTCTTTATAGTCACTTAAACATATTTTATCCCAATCTGCCCTAGATGTTTCTTCAACACTATCTACTATAGATTTTGCGATAGGATGACTAGAATAACGCTCTAAGATATAAGCAAATTTTAATAAATCTTTTTTACTAATATCATCACCATTCGGAACAATGGCAGTTACTTTAAAAGTTCCTTTAGTTAAAGTTCCTGTTTTATCACACACTAGAATCTTTACATTATTTAATGCTTCTAGATAATTACTCCCCTTTATTAAAACTCCATTTTTTGAAGCTGCACCAATACCTCCAAAGAAAGTTAAAGGAACTGATATCACTAAGGCACAAGGACAGGAAATTACTAAGAAAACAAAGGCTCTATTAAGCCATGTTGAAAAATCACTATCTGTAAAGATAAAAGGTGGTATAAATGCTAGTATTAAAGCACTAAAAACAACTATGGGAGTGTAAAATCTTGCAAATTTTGATATAAAATGTTCTGCTATAGATTTTCTACTTGATGCATTCTCAACAAGATCAATAATCTTTTTAACAGTAGAATTCTTATATTCTTTTGTTACTTTTACATAAAGTTGACCGTCAACAACAATTGAACCTGATAAAATAGTATCCCCTATTCGATATTTTTTAGGTACGGATTCTCCTGATAATACAGTCGTATTTACAAAAGATTCACCTTTAATGATTTCTCCATCTAAAGGAACTTTTTCACCAGGATTTATAATGATATTATCCCCTATTACAACATTTTTGGGATTTACTCGAATAAAATTATCTCCTTTAAGAAGATTCGCAAAAGTTGCTTTTAAATCTACTAAATGAGAAATTGCTCTTTTGGAATTAGATAAAGCCATTTCCTGAAAATACTCACCTAGTTTATAAAAAAACATAACAGCTACTGCTTCAGGATACTCTTTTATTGCAATTGCACCAAATGTTGCAATGGTCATCAAAAGATTTTCATCAAACATTTTTCCTTTATAAACAGTCATAAAGGATTTACCAATAATGTCTACAGCTAAAAAGAAATAAGTAAATAATAAGATTGAAACTTTTACACTATCTGAAATGTCTGTGAAATAATATATACATACCCCTATAAAAAACAAAATTCCACCAAAAACTAATACCATTTTTTCTAAATTTAATGATTTTTTATCATTATTTGTTGTTTCAATCTCTGTTTCTGGTATTGTTTCATTTTCAATGAATTCAACCTCAACACTTGGTTCATGCTTTTTTACAATTTTTACCACATGAGGATAAAAAGATTCCGCAGTATATTTACAATCTTCCTTAAAACTAATCTTTATTTTTTTATTTATTAAGTTTATAAAACATGTAGCAACACCCTCTAATTTACCTATTTCATGTTCAATTAACATAGAACAATGAGGGCAATTTAAATTAGGTAAAAAAAATTCTACAAATCTTGAATTATTAATCTCACAACTGCAAAATTTTGAAGAAATATCTTGGTAATAATTATTTTCTTTAGCAGCAATCTTTTTATGGATATTTTTTATAACAAACTTATTTGAGGTCATATACTCACCTATTATTCTTTTATGTGTGAAAAACCCAATTCAAGAATTTGTATTACATGATCATCAGCAAGTGAATAATATACAACCTGTCCAACTCTTCTAAATTTAACTAAATTACACAATCTTAAAGATTTTAACTGATGAGAAACAGCTGATTTTGTTATGCCTAGCAGTGAAGCTAAATCACATACACACATTTCACTGTGACGAAGAACATCTAAAAGCTTTATTCTAGAAGGATCTCCAAACATCTTAAAAAGTGTTGCTAATTGAAGATAATCATCACTCAAGGCTAAAGAACTTTTAACTTTATGAACAAGGTCTTTATGAATAATATTACAATCACAAGCATCCACTATAAGTTTTTCATTAAAATTCATTTACCCCCCTATTCTCATTTAAAACACTTAAACAATTGAATATATATTCAACTATTAAAGTATATCATTATTGAATACTTTTTCAACTATTTAAATTTAAAATTTAGAATATAGAATTGCAACTAATCCCTATAAAAGAACAACCTAGTTCAAAAGACTTATTTACAGCATCTATATAGTGACTCATAAAAGAAGATAAAACTAATTTTAAAACGATTATGCCACAAATTAAGCTTACAGAAAAACCCATGCTAAAAATATTTAACTGAGGGGCGGCTTTGGTCATAACTCCAAAAGTAAAATTAACTAAGAGCATAGCACAGATTGAGCTTATGGACATAGATATTGCTAAAATAAACATTACAGAACCAAATTTTGTAATTTCAAAAAATGGCAGATTAAAAAATCCAGTCATGGTCATTGGCAATGTTGTAAAACTCAAATGCACCATTTTAAAAAAAACAATATGACCATCAATAATGAAAAATAAAATAGTTGCCAATACAGTAAAAAATTGACCTATTACAGGCGTGTTAGTACCTGATACAGGGTCAACCATTGACGCAAAACCTAAACCCGTTTGCATAGCAACCACTTGCCCAGCCACCACAAAAATTTGTGAAATAAATTGAGTAATAAACCCCAAAGCTAAACCAACAATAACCTGATATCCCACTAACACAAAAGCTTTTGAAGACAAAATATCTACATGTTCTGGCAAATTCGGGATAGTTGGTAACATACCTATTGTAATAGCTAGTGCAAGTGCTAACTTTATATTTCCAGGAACACTTTGAGATCCTATGGCAAACATTGCCATTAAACAACTAGAAATACGTACAAAAGGCAAAATATATATAGACATTAAATCAAGTAGGTATGCTTGGCTAAATTGAACCATAAAACTTCTAACCTAATATCTGAGGTATTAAATTAACAATGTAGTAAAAAAAACTCATTAATTTTTCTAATCCCCAATGAGCACCTATGCCTAACGCAATAACTGTTATAAGTAAACGTGGTAAAAAACTTAAAGTCTGTTCATTTATAGATGTTGCTGCTTGAAATATCGCTACTATTAAACCAACAAATAAAGAGGGTAAAATAGCCGCTGATACCAATATAGCTACAACAGTAAATGCCTCTCTTATTACATCTACAAAAGCCTCTGGAGTCATTTTCTATACCCCTATCCCAAAGCTTTTTACCAACGTTCCCATAATAAGTCCCCAACCATCTACTAATACAAATAACATTATTTTAAATGGTAATGAAACTATCATTGGAGATAACATCATCATCCCCATTGCCATTAAAATACTTGCTACAACCAAGTCAATTATTAAGAATGGTAAAAACAACATGAACCCCATTTGAAATGCTGTTTTTAATTCACTAACCATGAAAGCAGGTATTAATACAGTCATGGGAACACTTTCTTTGGTGGTTAATTTAACGTCTGCAAATTCCGCAAAAGTTGCTATATCATTTTCTCGTGTTTGCTCTAGCATAAATTTATGCATTGGTTTTTGAGCTCTTTCAAATGCTTCTTTTGAAGTTATCTGATCATTTAAATAAGGCTGAAGAGCAACGTCATTTATTTCATTTAATACAGGAGTCATAATAAAAAGTGATAAAAATAAAGCTATCCCTATTATTATTTGATTTGAAGGCGTTGTTTGTAAACCTAAAGCTTGTCTTAAAATTGAAAGAACCACTACAATTCTGGTAAAACTAGTCATCATAATAATTATGCTCGGTAAAAAACTCAAAGCAGTCATTATTAAAAGTATCTGAATTGTTACCGCATAATCTTGAGAACCATCTGCATTTGGAATAACTTTTACTGCATTTAAAGTTAAATCTTCCGCATGAGAAATATTTCCGATAAACAAAACCCCAAAAATTAATAACAAATAAAATAATTTAGATATCATTTACTTACTCTCTTAGTATCATCTTTAGGTTGTTTTTTTCTAAAAAATTTAGATAATTCCTCGCTAAAAATCTTTTGATTATTACTATCTTTTACTGCATTTTCTAACTTATTACTTCCATCTAACTTGTGTATCAAACTTATATTTGTTGAAGTAACTCCTATTAGCAACTGTTCATCACCCACATTTACCACCATTAACCTTTCTTTATTTCCAACAGGCAAAGTGGCTATAATCTTAAAAGATTTATTGAGATTCATATTTGGTACTAATTTTAATTTTTTTAACAACCATGATAAAATAAAAATTAGTAAAATAATACCAACAGAACATATTAAAAAATTAACAAGTTCCCATATATAAGAAGAAGAAAACGCTTGTTTTGAGGTTTGTATTTCAGCAGAATATACATTAGTTCCACTCATTAAAAAAGTTACTGAAACTAGGTATAATTTTTTTTTAAAATTAAAAAACATTATCTACTTTAACTTCTTTATTCTTTCAATTTGGCTAATCACATCTGTTAATCGAATACCAAATTTATCATTAACAACAACTACTTCACCATGAGCAATCAAAGTACCATTTACCAATACATCTAAAGCTTCACCTGCAACTCTTTCCAATTCAACCACTGAACCTTGATTTAATTGCAATAAATTACGAATGCTAATCTGAGCTCTACCTACTTCCATACTAATTGTTATAGGTATATCCATTATCGCATCTAATTTTTCTTTTTCCTCTTCTGATAGAGGTGTTTTAGTTTCTGATGTTGAAAAAGTTTCAAGCTCTGCTTTTTTAACACCATCTGAGGATAATTCAACACCTCCCATATTTGAATTTTTTTGTTCTTGAATGGCACTGGCCCAAACATCATCTAAATCACTCATATTTATTCCTTTATTCATCTAAATTTTTAGATTCACGATTCTTTTTACGCACTAATACCAAATCACTCTTCATTGATTCAGGTCGCTCTAATTTATCTACAATTTTTATTGCAACATTCTTATCTGTTCTTCCAATTTTTGCATGAAAAGTCGGTAAACCTTCAACATTTACTAAAACTTTATCTGGCATATCTATCGGAATTATCGTTCCTGGTCGTAAATCTTTTACCTGACGTAAAGTCAACTCCGTGTCTAATAATTTCACTCTCATTTCGACATTCACGTCCATTATTTCTTCTTTTAATGCCTTACTCCAACGTACATCGGCGTCACCATTATCACTTTGAACACCAGCGTCAAGTAATTCACGAATTGGCTCTACCATTGAATACGGTAATGCCACATGGAAGTCACCTCCTCCCCCATCTAATTCGATATGAAATGAATTTATAACAACAACTTCTGTTGGGCTTACAATATTTGCCATTGATGGATTTACTTCACTATCTAGATATTCAAATTCAACATCCATTACGGGTGCCCAAGCTTCTTTATAATCTTCAAAAATTATCTTTATAAGCATTTGAATAATTCTACGTTCAGTAGGTGTAAATTCACGACCTTCTATTTTTGCATGAAATTTTCCATCACCACCAAAAAAGTTTTCCACAAGTATAAAGACCAACTTAGCTTCCATCGTTATTAAAGCAGTACCTTTTAATGGCTTAAAACGAACCATATTTAAACTTGTAGGAACAAATAATGTATGTACATATTCACCAAACTTCTGCATATCAACACCATTAATTGACACTTCTGCAGTTCGGCGCATCATATTGAAAAGACTTATACGTAAATGTCTTGCAAATCTTTCATTTACAAGTTCAAGCGTAGGCATACGCCCACGCACAATTCTATCTTGAGCAGCAAAATCAAAACGAACTACACCATCAGAAGGACCTTCTTCCTTCGGTTGCTCCATGGGGGTATCATCTATGCCATGGAGCAAGGCGTCAATTTCATCTTGTGTTAGTATATCTGATGTCACTTCAATCCTCTTATCTTGAATTCTTTTTGCTCATTGTACTACTGAATAACAAACCCAGTAAATAATACTCTATTTACAACAGACTTTCCAAATTCTTCTTTCATGGCTTGTTGAATAGCATTTAGACAACGTTCTTTCACCCTTACTCTTCCATTTGCATCATTATATTCATCAGAACTAACTTTATATAACTCTCTGTCTATATGACTTCTAACTAGCTTGTTATGAACCTCAACTATTCTCATATCTTCTTCATTAGAAGTTGTTACACTCACATATACTTGTAACATACGTTGTCTTTTTCCAGTAATTACTTGAATAATAAAAGGTTCTTCAAAATTATAATAAAAAATAGGTTTAGCTGTAGAGGCTTCAAATCCTGGTCCAAGTTCAACTGCCCCTTGATGCCCATTCGCATCTGGCTCACTTTTTTCACCCATTAATAATAAAATAGAAACAACTACTGCAATTAATAGTAAAGCCCCTGCACCAATAATTATAAATATCTTATTTTTACTGCTACTATGGCTTTCATCTAAATTTTTAACTTCTTTTTCTGCCATTTTTGCTACCAATCCATTAAAACATTTTAAAGTTTACTAATTTAATAACATTCTAGCAATCTAAACGCTTAAAATATGATATTTAATATGTTATTTATCAAATTTTTTAAGGTTTTGCAGATATTAGCTCCTCTAATCCTAATTCGACATTTACAAAAGATTGCCAATCAGCATTTCTACGATTTGCAATTATTGCATTTTCAACTTCTTCTTTCCATTGTTCTTGAGACTGTTTCTTCTCTTCAGATTCTTCCTGGTAGTTATCATTAACTTGTTGTTCAGTCAATTCAATACCAACCGAAGATAATGATTCTCGTAATCTGGATTCTGAATTTTGAAGAAGTTCTTTAGTAGCTACATTACTTACAGCAAATGATACTGAGGCATTATTGGAATCAGATATATCTATTTTAATCTTCATCTTCCCCAAATAACGTGGATTTAATTCTAACTCTATTTCCTTTAAATTACGAGCAGCCATCTGCATAATTTTTTCAGCCACATTCTCCGCTGTTTGCTTCGGATCCCTTTGATCTAAAGTTAATGTATTTCCTCCAAATATTGAATTTAATAAACTACCACTAGTAGTATTAGCTAAACTAGATGAATTAATAGAAGCTCTATCTAAATTAGACGTTAAAGCATGTAGTGATCTTTCGGATGAAATATCATGAGCAACACCATTACTATACTCTGTTGCTACATAATCTTTTAGCAATACAATTTTTCCTTTATTACTAATTGTTTGTTTTAAAACATTATTGGCTTTTAATTCACTATCACTAAAACCATCAAAACTTAATTCTTCAAATTTTTCATTATCTAAATCTTTGTCATTTCTTATATTCTTATCCGTCTTATTTGTAACAGCTCCAATAATATGTTCACTATTTATAACAGTAGATTTTGATTCAGTAATCGCTTTTGATTGGTTGTTTAATTGTATATTTATCTGATTTAATGAATCATCATTAAACAAAAACGTTTGCTTCACACTGTCATTTTCATTGATAATTTTTGTATTAGTAATATTTGAGGACTTTACAAGATTATAGTCTGTTATCTTTATAGAACTAACTTCGTCCTCAACAACAGACACATCAATATTAATTTTTTGACTTGAAATAATACTATTAATACTACTACTAAGCTTTTCGGAATTATAAACATGATTAGCATTAGGAGTGCTTACACCCTTTACTCCCACTTCCCTACTCTCTTTTAAAGTCTTGATGTCATTTACGCCTTTAATTTCCTTAGTATCAATTTTTGAATGATCATTAAATGATGATAAATCTTCTATATCCTTTTTTTCAAAAACTTTAACACTATTTGATTTTAACGTTACATCAACATTAGATGTATCCGAATTTACACCTGATTCCAACTTTAGATTTTTTGAATCTTTATTTTTTAAATCAACTTCTTTAAAGTTAGTTTTATTAACTTGAGATACAATCACTTTTTGATGATCACTACTTTGCTCATTTAATTGCAAATTATCTAAATACAAATCTTTATTTTGTTGAATTGTACCCTTTGGTAATTCCTGGTAATTATCATTCATAGTATCATTTATCATACTAGAATTTAATTCTGTAATATTATTATCACTAATTTCCACCAAATTACGGACTTTTAAAGGATTGTTTTCGAGAACTTGATTTATAGATTCATTTGCTTCTGAATCTTCTACTTCAACAATAACTGTAGTCGATGGAGGCAATAGATTGTCAAAAGAAGTATTTACTTCAATATTAAAAAATAATTCATCAACACTATCATTTTCAATATTTTGAACTACTTCTTTTTCATCAGTAACAAAAGATGTATTATTAGACGGCAATAAAACAACTTTATCATCGCCATCATTTTGACACCCTGGCAAAATTTCACCTTCTATGTCAAAATTATCTAAACCAACTGTTTCTTGATTAAAACTGTTTAGAACATTCTGAAATTCATCACCATCGTCTGATTTTAAAGATGTTGAAGATAAATTTAAGATACAACTATCATTTAAAATAAGAGCATCTATACCAACCATATTCCACTCCAAAAAGCCAATATACCAATACTTTTTTGACTCTAAACAACAATAAGCAAAAATCTAGCCACAAAATACTATTCTTTTAAGGAAATCCTTTAACAAAGATATTAAATGCTAAAAAATACAGTAATAACTATCATTTTAATTCTTTTATTGATATGGAATTTTGTTTTGGGGATACTAACCAAATAAAAGATTTTTGAGGGTGGTTATATTTGATAAAAAACTTAAAAAATAAAGCTTTAAAGTGCGTTTTGTGGTATAACATTAGTGTTCAAAAAACACCCAAATGTTATGCTACATCAAAATGTAGCAAAAAATATTCAAATTATTCTACTTTTTTAACATTTTTGGGGTTGCGAACAAAAAACAGGACAATTATTTCACATTACTAATGTCTATATTGAACAGGACTCAATCCACCTAATGTATTTTTAATTCTAACATTATTATACCATTGAATATATTTATCCAAGTATTTTTTTAATTCATCAAGTAAAAGAGCTTCCAGGGAATGATTATAAAAGCATTCGGTTTTCATTCTTCCAAAAAATCCCTCACAAGCAGAATTATCAGGCCTCAGCTAATTAGGATCTATAAAAAACTATAAAATTATACAAATTGTTAATAATTATAA
>JBJFGR010000102.1:0-8934 GCA_051892875.1 Succinivibrionaceae bacterium | reverse complement strand
AACAACTCATAAAAGACAAGAAGATCAAGAAAGACAAGAATGAGTCAACGATCTTCAGAGGTAAAGATAGTTTGTTCTATGAAACTATAGGTGAAGAAACCAAGTGTATTCAAAAGGAGATTCCTTTTGAGATTCCTGATAGTTGGGAATGGTGTAGATTGGGATTTATAGGTAATTGGGCATCAGGAAGTACTCCTCAACGTACTAACAAAGATTATTATGGTGATGGTTATCCTTGGTTGAAAACAGGTGATTTAACTGATGGCTATATTGAAGTAATACCTGAAAGTATTACCGAATTGGCATTAAAAGAGTGCTCGTTAAGAGTAAACCCTGTAGGTAGTATACTAATAGCAATGTATGGAGCAACAGTTGGTAAGTTAGGCATACTTAAATTTCCTGCAACAACAAATCAAGCATGTTGTTCGTGTTTGCCAATTATTGTAAACAATCTGTATTTATTTTATTATCTCCGTTCTCATAAAAATGAATTTATAAAGAAAGGAGAAGGAGGAGCTCAACCTAATATTTCAAAAGAAAAAATAATTGCCACATTATTCCCTCTCCCACCTCTCTCCGAGCAGAAACGCATTGTAGAGGAAATTGAAAAGTTATTACCATTAGTTGATGATTATGGTAAAAATGAAGAAGCTTTATCAAAACTCCAAAAAGAATTTCCGAATAGGTTAAGAAAATCTATTTTACAAGAGGCCATTCAAGGGAAACTAGTCTCCCAAGATCCTAATGACGAACCTGCATCAGAGCTATTGAAAAAAATCAAAGCAGAAAAAGAACAACTCATAAAAGACAAGAAGATCAAGAAAGACAAGAATGAGTCAACGATCTTCAGAGGTAAAGATGGCAAGTTCTACGAAACCATTGGCAACGAAACCAAGTGTATTCAAGAGGAGATACCTTTTGATATTCCTGATAGTTGGGAGTGGTGTAGATGGGGTACTTTATCTTTTTCTATTCAATATGGTTTCAACGCTCCTGCTCAACAAAAAGGTAGGATAAAAATGGTTAGAATTTCAGATATTCAAAATAATCAAGTGCTATGGGATAAAGTTCCTTTTTGTGAAATAAACGAAAGTGATATTGATTCATATAAACTTTCTGTAGGTGATATATTATTTGCTCGTACAGGGGGAACTGTAGGAAAGTCATTTTTATTGAAAGAAGTAAAAGAGGATGCAATTTTTGCAGGGTATTTAATTCGTACAAAATATAGCAATAAATTATCTTCAGAATACTTAAAATTCTTTATGGAGTCTCAATTATATTGGATTCAATTAAAAGATAATACAACAGCAACAGCTCAACCAAATTGTAATGGTCAGTCTTTATCTAGAATGCTTTTACCTCTTCCCCCTCTCTCCGAGCAGAAACGCATTGTTGAAAAGCTAGAAGAAATAACATCGCAAATCGATTTGTTTGACAAGTAATTATAACAAAGTATTGAGTTTATAATTATGAATAATATAAATTTAAGAATTGATAAAAATTGCATTCTACAATAATTAGTTAACCAAGAATTAGCTAAGTATAAATGCAATGATTTTGTTTTCTCAAATTCTGTCTATAAGATTGTCGGTTTGTTTATTGGTAACAAGGAGTTATCACTTAAAAATGAATTAGAACCTCAAGAGTTTTTGGGTACTATTGAAGATATAGCTGTATTAAAATTATATGAAAGTCTTGAGGATAATATAAGATCTAAGATCATAACCAAGAAATGTAGAAATGAATGACAATATGTTTGATCAAAAAATAACGTCTATTAGAATTGTGAATAAAAATAAGAAAATATATGTTTAATCAGAACTTAAATATGATTTTTTATAACTAAGGAAATTATTTTCTATTTGGCTAGTGGCGAAGAAATTTGTTTTGAAAAGATGATGGTATTTTTTCTGAGAAAATTATAATTAAATAGAGTGGTGCAGCGGTTACAAAGACGGTTGTAAAGCCATATTTAGTGATGTAAAAAATAAGTCTAAATTTTATTAAAATTTAGTATATTATTTATTTAAAATATGTTATAATGGTTTATAAATTAAGGTTCTAATATACAGACCATAAACGGTGGATATAATGAATAAAGTTAGTGATAAAACAAAAAAAATAATATCTTCTTTGTCGAGAGAACAGAAGGCAGATTTAGATAGATACATTCTTGAGAATTTAAAAAAACAAATTGAAGAACAACGAAAAAAAGAGAATTGTGAAGATAATAATCGCCCATTGTTTAACAAACAAAATCTTTCAGAAGAAGAAAAAAACGAAATAATCGAAGAATTTAAAATGACAGATTTTTATGATTATTTAGTGGAAAATTTAAGTACAGAAGATTTGCAAGAATATATGTACGGTCAAAAGAAATGGGAGGATTATTTAGCAGAAAAAAATAAAAAGGTTTTTGAGAGTGTCGATACATGTGTGTAAATTTCTTTTTTTATTTGGAGAATTTTTTTTAATCTCTAAATTAAGTTGGCCTTTCGACCATTTCATATGTTTTTTCAAGGTTATAGGTTTTCAGCCTAAAAATACTTTGTAAGACATATGGAATTTTGGGAATTTTGTTTTAAAGCCTAATTACAGCACCCCAGGACAATACTCACCTAACCAACCATAAAATTGGTCAGTTAAAAGAATATCTGTTGTAATTATGACTTAAAAAATACTAATAAGATTCGTATTTTATTATTCTAGATTGAATTTTATCATTCATTGCTAGTTGATTACGAATCATCGCCCAATTAGCTATAGGATGATCTTTCCATTTTTTATAAAGCTCTGTAATTCGAAGATACAATAACTTCATAACTGCATCAGAGGCAATTTTAAATCTATCGAAGAGCTCCTTACTATCACAACCTTTGGAGTAGTAAGCAGATAACATTTTAGCAGTAATAGTTTTACCAAAACGACGAGGACGTGTGAAACAAATAAATTTGTCATCCGTTTGCATATTGGAGTTTAAATGAGCTATAAATTCAGTTTTATCAACGAAAAACTTAGGAGTTTTTAATAAGGATTTATTTCTAAAATCAAAATTATCAGGATTTAAAATACTACCCATTATATAGTTCCTTATCTCCTCAAAATATTGCAATTTCTAATTTATAAAATATTATAGCATATTTAAAATGATTAAATATTGCTCGCAATCTTGAAAATTAAAGATGGGAATGTAGATAAAATGATTTACTATTACCATAAATAAAACACTTCATTACTAAAAAATTTAAGTTATCTTAATCTATGTATTTACATCTTTTCTTTTTTAATATTTTATATTCACAAGAGGTAAGAGTATTAAATGGTTAATTATAGTAATTTTTTGTGTTTGAATAGGGCATAAGTTGCAATAGCTGACAAAATCATTATTATTATAGAACAAGGGTAACTGTATTCCCATTGTAATTCTGGCATATGCTCAAAGTTCATACCCCATATACTAGCGAATAGTGTTGGTGGCATGAATACAACCGCTGCAACTGAGAATATTTTAATAATTTTATTTTGGGCATGATTAGTATATGACATAGCTGATTGTATTTGGAAGTTTATTTTATCAAAAATAAACTGGGTATGAGGAAGTAATGATTCAATATCTTGTAATATATTGTCAATTGTTTCAAATTGAGCAGTTGTCAGACCTACTGAGCAAGTTTTTCTGAGATAACGTAAAGCTTTTCTGGTATCGAATAATGATAGTCTTATCTGGCTAATTGCAGCTTCCTGAAAAATTAGCTCTTCTAGTAATTCTTTAATTGAGTTATCTTCTTCAGATATTATTTTATCAGCAGTTTTTTCCAAAGTTGTATAAGAATCTTCTATGTAGTCAGATAATGATTCAACTTTGGTATCTTGCAATTCTAAAAAGATATCTAGATGATCTTTGATTACCAAACGATCATGTTTAATATAATGGTGTAAAAGACGAATAATGCTTACATCTTCTTCACGGAAACTAATAAGGATATTTCCTCTAATGGTGAATAAAACGTTGGCCCCTTCAGTTTCACGTCCTTTTTTTTGAGTGAAAAGAGATGTTATATGGATACCATCAGAATCTGTGTAAAAACGAGATGATGATTCAATTTCATCAATATCATCTTCTTCAGGAACTTCCTCTTTGAAAAAGTGTTGCATCCAATCTCTTTCATCTTCATTTGGTTCACGGATATCTATCCAAATGGTATTTTCGGGTAATAAGGAATTTGGGGATATTTCATGACAGATTAGTGTTTGATTATTAAGAACATAAACTCTTATCATATTTTCCTCCTACTTTTCCTTAATTGATACATTTACAGTATTTTATAGCATTATTTGAAAAATTTATAATTATTTTATGTTAAAGATTCATAAAATTTGTATGTTGGCTAATTTATGATTTTTTTATTAAAGAAAAAAGGGGGATCCCCCTTTTTTAATAGTTTGTAATTAAATTTCTTTAGCAAATTCAACAGCCGTACCAATATAGTTAGCTGGTGTTAATTTGCGTAAAGATTCTTTACCTTCTTCTGGTATATCTAGAGTATCGATAAATTGAAGCATGATTTCACGGTTAACTTTCTGACCTCTAGTTAATGCCTTTAATTTTTCATATGGTTTATCAACACCATAACGACGCATTACAGTTTGATAAGGTTCAGCTAAAACTTCCCAATTGTTGTCTAATTCAATCAACATATGTTCAACATTAGCTTCTAATTTGCTTACACCCTTTAGAGTTGATTTCATTGCTATTTCAGTATAGCCTACAGCAACACCTAAGTTACGTAAAACTGTTGAATCTGTTAAATCACGTTGCCAACGACTTACTGGTAATTTACCTGCTAAATGGTTGAAAATAGCATTAGCAATACCAATATTACCTTCTGAATTTTCAAAATCAATAGGATTTACTTTGTGTGGCATTGTTGAAGAACCAACTTCACCAGCAATAGTACGTTGCTTAAATGTACCTAAACAAATATAACCCCAAATATCACGGTCAAAGTCTAAAACAATAGTGTTAAATCTTGACATTGCATCGAATAATTCTGCAATGTAATCATGAGGTTCGATTTGAATAGTATATGGATTCCAAGTTAGACCTAATGATTCAACAAATTCCTTACTGAAATTCTTCCAATCAACATTTGGATAAGCACTTAAATGAGCGTTGTAATTACCAACAGCACCATTGATTTTAGCAAGTAATTCAACTTTTTTGATTTGTTCTAACTGACGGCGCAAGCGGTAAACTACGTTCGCCATTTCTTTACCTAAAGTAGTAGGAGATGCAGGCTGACCGTGAGTTCTAGACATCATAGAATCAGCAGCATATTTGTGTGCTAATTCAGTAATTGCGTCAATTACTTGTTGATATAATGGAACGATAACTTTTTCACGAGCTTCTTTTAACATTAGAGCATGAGAGTTGTTGTTGATATCTTCAGAAGTACAAGCAAAGTGGATAAATTCTTTTACTGCATTAATTTCTGGTACATTTGCAACTTTATCTTTTAAGAAATATTCCACAGCTTTAACGTCGTGATTGGTTACGCTTTCATGTTTTTTGATAGCCTGTGCATCTTCAATATTAAAATTGTTAACTATATCATTTAAGAAAGCAATTGCTTCATTACTGAAAGCAGGAACTTCTATTATTTCTGGCGTAGCAGCTAATTTTTTTAACCATTCAACTTCAACGGTTACACGGAAACGCATTAATCCGAATTCAGAGAAAATGTTACGTAGATCTGTACATTTGCTAGCATATCTACCATCTATAGGAGATATTGCAGAAAGTGTGGAAAGTTCTAATTCCATTATTAGTAAACTCCGTTTGCAATAGGATAATTTAAATTTTATGCATTTTACCACAAATAAGGTTGTATTTGAATTAATAAATTGATATTAAGATTAGTTAAATATTCATAGGTTATTGTTTAATATCCACTAAAGATCATAAATACCTTACTCAAATTACTACTTAATTTTTAATCAATTAGATGAATAGCAATACCATAAAAAACGTGAATTGTTCTCATTTAGATTAAAAGTATGTTACAAAATGATGACAATTCACGTATTGTTTAAGTTGCTTATTAATTATTATTAGATATTTTTTCCTTGAATTTATTTGATTCATCAAGCATATTAGCAATATTTATGCTACATTCATTTGCTGTTGTTAATAAATTTTCTTGGGATGACGTGAAATCCATAATTGAATGTTCTGTTGTTTCAAGTTGTGAACTTTGTTCTGTTGCCAATGATGAAATAACATCAGATTGTTTAGAAACAAGTTCAATTGTTTTAGTTATTGATTCAATAAATTCAACGGTTTCATTGATACGATTGATTGATAAAGTACAAGCTTTTGAACTTTCTTCTACAAAATCAATAGTATTTTTACTATTACTAATTAATGATGTAATAGTTGATTGAATTTTTTCAGTAGAATCTCTAGTTTTTATTGCTAGATTTCTAACTTCATCTGTTACAACAGCAAAGCCTCTGCCATGTTCACCAGCTCTTGCTGACTCAATGGCTGCGTTTAATGCAAGAAGATTTGTTTGATCAGCAATGGTTTTGATTGTTTCACTTAATTGAGAAATATTATCAGAAAATTCAGAAACTTTATGTACAGCACCTTTTGTTTGATTTATAGAGTCAGTTAATTTATTCATGCTTTCTTTAATGTTTATAACCAAAGTTTTACTGTTATTTGATTGTGCTGATACTTCTTGAAGTAATGATGCGGTATTTTGAGTATTTTCTAATACATTTTTTGAATAATTTGTAACAGATTTAATGTTTTCAATCATATCATCAATAATGATTTTTTGAGAAGAAATACCAGAAGTTACTGCATCAGTGTTTTGAACTACTATAGTGGCACTTTTTTCAAGTTGGGTTGAAATTTCAGTAATAGATTTTTTTTGATAATCTAAGAATTTATTGAATTCAGATGCTAGATTTTCGATTTCATCATTAGTGTTAACTATTATTTTAGTATTTAAATCTGATTTTCCTTCATATAAAGAGATTAAAGAATTTTTAATGTTATTCAGTGGTTTTATAACATCTTCAATAATTTTTATATTTAAGATTTTGATACTGAGGAGTAATATAGTAATTGAAATTATTATTAAGAGTATTAAAGTTGTGTTTATAGAGCTATAAAAATCTGATTTTTTTACAAATATGCTTAATTTCCAAGGTGCACCTGTAATATTTTTTGACATCACAAGCATTGTTTCACCATTTATATCAACTTCAACAAAATCGTTACTTTTAGCATTTTGTATGTTTTTTAAATCTTCATTAGTTAAATTTTTATCAATATGAGTTAAGTATTCACCTAATAAACTTGAATCTTTATAAGCTAAAATTTTAGGTTTATCACCATAAGTTAATACGGAGAAGCCACCTGCAGGTAAAGTCATTTTTGATACAGCGTCAGTTATGGAATTAATAGTAATATCACCAGCTGCAACACCTTCTTTTGTAGCTTTGGATATTGTTATTATCATTTGTTTGGTTATAGTGTCAATATAAGGTTCAGATATATAGATTTTATTGATATTTTTTTTAGCTTCTTGATACCAATCTCTAGTGCGGGGGTCATAGTTTTCATCTAAAAACTGCTGAGGTGTTCCCATTATGGTGTATAAATAACCATTATCACCACCAAAGTAAATATCCATGAAAGATGAAACTGCAGTAACTTTACCAGCAAATATATCATCTTTTAAACTTTGGTTAAATTTAGGATTATTGGAAACTTCTACATAGCCATCAATTTGTCTTATAGAATCTTTAAGCCATTCATTAATGTGTTTAACATTACTGTCTGCTACAGAGTTTATGGAGTTTTTTATAACATTGCTTAAATTTATTTTCCCTAAGTAAACAATTGAGGAAACTGCGACAACTGTTGAAAATACAAGAGATATTATAAGATGTTTTGATATTTTATTTGTTAAACTATTTTTCATAAATAGCCCCGAAATATAACTAACACAGGATATAGTATATAAAATAAGATATAAAATAACGTGATCAGTGTATTCTTTGCGTATAAAATGATAAAAATAATAGTAGTAAATCAAGTTTTTTATTTAAAAATCAAGTAATGTTATAAATTACGCATTAACTAAGATTTAATGTAATCTAATTAAATCAAAAAACAGATAGAGCTTTTTCTAAGAGTTGTATATAAAATCTATAAAAATAAAAAATAATGCATTTTTCTCAAAATATCTTCAAATTTCTTCAATCTTTTATGGTTTTACAAATACAGAAACTACCATAGAAAAATACAAATGGTCATAGCTATGCAACGTATATCATTGACTTTTAAGCTAGTCATATTTGGATAAATAGAGTAGAAGCTACTAAACATTTAAAGAAAAAATACATATTTATTGGATGTGAAATAAAAAGGGGGAAGCTTTGTAAATTAGTACTTAGAAAGACTACTACATTGAAAAATTCTTACTATTTTTACTCAGAAGTTTGTTGATTATTTTTTGTAATATGTTACTCAATTATATGACTAAATAGTTATTTCGTATTTCATAAACTATTATGACTACTAAGGAAAGTATTCTAATTAATAGATTTAGAATTGTTAGATGGGGAATGCATCTAAGAAATTGTCTGCATTCCTCCTGAGTATTAAAGATTTATGATTTTAAAGATTCAAGATTAAGCCACTGTTTTATAGTTTCTATGTTTTCATTTACAATTTTTGCAATCTGCTCAGCGGTCATCTGATTTTGTTGATAAAGATTAATAACTATATTTTTAGTTTTTATTTCACTTTCTTTTTTACCAATTTCTAAACCTTCAGCTAAACCTTCTTCTTTGCCTTTTTCTTTGCCTATTGCTAAACCTTCAGCTAAACCTTCTTCTTTGCCCTTTGCTATA
>JBJFGR010000101.1:0-9140 GCA_051892875.1 Succinivibrionaceae bacterium | reverse complement strand
ACCTACACACAATCTTTCAAAGAATAATTGTCAAATTTTAAGTGCGAAATGTATGGTATAGCAATATAAAACCGCGTTATAATTTTAATAACGTGGTTTATATTTTTATTTAAAAAATTATTTTTGAGGTTGTACTTGAGTTACATTATCACGCTGTAGTGATATTGGTTTTCTAGTACCACGTTGTACACCTACATGAGGTTTTGTTTGATTTGCTAAAGTTATAGTAGAGATCTTTGCTTTATATATAAGCTGTTGATTTCCGTGAGAGTCTGTTAATAGCAAACTATATTGGTCATGACCACTAACTACACCTTCAAGTTTAATACCACTGATTAAAAATACAGCAACTTGTTGTTTTGAATTTTTTAACCAATTAAGAGCTGAGTCTTGTCCATTACCTAAAGAGAAAGACTGTTCTAAAGAGGTGTAATTGTTGTTATTATTATTTTCTGACATATTGTTATCTTCTTTTAAAATGGCTTACGTAACGATTAATTAATGAAGAGAAAGTTAATATCTCCTACCAGTATGCTATTTTAAACTAAAATCAATGCTTATTGTAAAATAATTAATTTTTTGAATGAAAGATTAGTAAAAGATCAAGGTTTTTACTCTTTATAGTCAATATTAAATTTTTTTATTAACAAATAATAGAATATCTTTATATAAAAAGATGGAATAATATGATACCATGTTCAAAAATTTTTCTATTATTATATTATTAATAATTCAATTAAGAGATAAACTTTAAAATAGTAGTTTTTGGAGGAAAATTATGAAATGGTCAAAAATATTGGCACTGAATAAAGAGCCTTCAATTAATGATTTAATAAAAAGTACAATTCCTAAACATTATAAATTAATAAAGTCAGTACGACATTATTTAAAATTTATGACTAGAGTTTTTTGTCATAAAAAAATTTTTGAGCAAGTTTTAGAATTATTCAAAAATAACAAGTTAGCAGTTTGTGTAGATGAGAAACCAATGGTTTTGATAAAGGTTCTTAGACCGTACTGTGTAGCTAATTTAACAATTAATGAACGTTTTCAGTATTTATTTGAACACTACAATTTTTTAGCAGATAATTTAGAAAGTTTGATACCTCAATTTTATTCTGAAGAAGGGGTGTATTTAGGAACACCAAATGAAGAATATGATGCACATTTAGTATTAAAATATGATGATACATTTAGAAGGGAAGCTGAATTAAGTCTGTCATTTGTTAATCATGAAAAAATAAAGTTGTATTCAGTAGCTTTTAATTTTTTTAAAAATAAAAGCGGAGAATACGTAATTGCAATCACTTCTCTACAAGGTGTTTCTCCTTTAATAAAAGAAGATAATGCATTGGTAGTAAAAGAATTAACAAAGGCTTGTTTTGGTTATCAACCAAGATACATGTTGTTAGAGATTATTTTTGAAATTGCTAAAACATTACAAATAAAAGATGTTTATGCAATTCGTACTAATAGTCATGTTTATAAAGATGAACGTTACATAAAGAAATTCTTAGATAAAATGATTTCTGATTACGATGTTGTTTGGGAAAATTTTAATGCTCAAGAAATTGATAACAAAAATTTTGTAAAAATTACTTCAAATCCAAGAAAATCAATTGAAGAAATAGTTTCTAAAAAACGTTCTATGTATAAAAAGCGTTATAGCATGATGGATTCGATATATGAAATAGTTAAAAAAACACTTGCAAAGTAAAATTTTTATGATAGAATGCAATTCATCTTTTGGCAGTTCTAATATGCCGGCTTAGCTCAGTAGGTAGAGCAACTGACTTGTAATCAGTAGGTCAACAGTTCGATTCCGTTAGCCGGCACCATCAAATCTTTTCAAGAAACTAATCTTTTAAATAATATTGAACAGTAGAAACTACTCTGATTATTTTTTTATCTACAGTTGATCCATCGGAAATACTAAATTGTCCTTGAGATGCTGATTTAATTTTTCCTACTTTGGAATCAGAGTCTATAGCAAATTTTTCAGCGGCTTTATAGGCATTTTTTGTAGATTCTTCAATCATTAGAGGTTTTATTTCATTTAATTTTGTAAATGAAAAGTTTATTCCCCATGAACTGTCAGATAAAGGAACTTTTTGTTTAATTAATTCTTGAAAATTATTCATTATATTTAATGCAGCTTGGATATTATGGGTATAAACACTTACACCATAAGTTCCATGATACATAGGGGTATCACTGTTTTTATAGTAGCTATTATCATTTATAGAAGGCATTTTATAAGTTATTTCTGAATCTTTTATACCATATTTTTTTAAGAAATCTATTATATGAATTTTATGAGCTTCTAATTTTTTTATTAAAGAATCCATATCATTGCTTGTTTCAGTGTATGTTATAGGTATGGTAACAACGTCTGCTGTCACTATTTTTTCAGATAAACCTTTTACGGTTACTGTTCTTTGACCATTCATGTAACTTTGGGTAGCATTTGAAATTGCAGGTTGTAAAATATAGGCACTTGCCACAATAGATAAACCACAAATAATTGAAGCTATAGTTGAATTTGTTGCGGACATAAATACTCCTTGATTATTAAATAGGTGTTTGTATTAACAAAAATACATTACGCTTAATGACATTATACTATTTGCCATATAAAATAGAAGTGTTAGTATTATATAAAGTTTATAGAAGTTTTTATTTTTACATAATTCATTTTATTTAAAGTAACGTATGAATCGATAAATAGATACACAAGGCAATCAATGGAATATAGTAGTAAAAAAATTAATCAGCTTTGTATTTCTGATACATTATTAGCAGAGAATAAAGTAAATATAATGATTGTTCCAAATGAGTTATCAGTTGAAACTGAAGATTTATTTGGTTTGTCTTTTAGAAACATTAATAAATTTCATTATAATAGAGTTTTTTTGTTGTCTGATTGTTTGGAAAAATCTGCTGTGTTTGGTTTTGATAAAAGTATAGTAATACCTTCCAAAGATAATGTTTTTTATCAGAATTTTAAATGTGAACCAAATTTGCTTGAAAAATTTAGTCAAATACCACATGTATTGCAAAATGACACAGTATTTAGTTTTGTAAAAGTGTATGAATGTTTACAACCATTTTTAGAACATTTTTTTAAAGATGTTAATATTATTCCAATAGTAAATTTTAGGTTGAATTCGAAGTATGTCATTAATATGTTTAAATTATTAGATGTAAATACTGATGATTTAATTATTCTTCCAGTTTCTTTGTCTATAGGTATTAGTAAATTAGAATCAACCCATAATGATGTTAATATTTTAGCTAATATTTTTGCAGATTCACCCTGTATAAAAGCAAGTCAAACTTTTTTTTCAAAAACAATTAATATTGGAATAATGTTGGGAAAATTAATGCATTTAAGGCATGAGCAATATAAATATAGGCAGGTGGGTATGCTTGGTCATAAGTTAACTAATGTAAAGAGTTTTGTAGCAATTAAATTTACAAACTAAAAAAAGATAATAATAAAAAGGAGACTTTATTTGTAAGTCTCCTTAATTTATTATTGATTTAATAAACTTATTAAATACAAGAATGAAAGTGCTAGTAATAAGCAAACAACACTGATAATAGCTCCTGCTTTTAACATATCGCTATTTTTTATGTAACCTGTAGCATAAGCTAAAGCATTTGGTGGGGTGCTAATAGGTAAGCTCATACCAAAGGATAGTGTTATAGCTGTAATCATCATTATTGTAGATATGTTGTATCCTTTTTCAAGTTGAACATTTGATAGAACAGCGATAGCAATAGGTAAAATCAAATTTGCTGTAGCTGTATTTGATATAAAATTAGAAGCTATCCATCCGATAAAACAAATTATTGCAACTAAAACAAAGTTATTATACTGAGAATAGTCAACAATATTTGCTAAAACTTTAGCAAGTTCTGTAGAACCGAGGGCGTCACCTAGAGCTATACCACCTGCTACCAACCAAATAACGTCCCAATTCATGGTTTTTATATCTTGAACTTTAATGATACCTGTGCAAGTATATAATAATAAAGGAACTAATGCTACTACATAGCTATTTATACCATGCCATCTTTCTGTCATCCATAAGAGAATGGTTATTCCAAAACCTAAATAACTTACAATTGCACGCCAACTAGTGGTGAATTTACCAGTAATATTTATAGAAATAGTTTTTTCTTTAAATGGAAATAATATATTAAGTATAAACCAACTAAAAAACACACAAATTATAGCTAATGGCAGGGCATATAACATCCAAGTCATGAAACTTATGGATTTTTCTCCAGTAAGATAACTTAAAGCGATAGCATTAGGTGGGGTGCCGATAGGTGTTGCTATACCGCCTATATTTGCAGCAAAAGGGACAGATAAAACAAGAGCTTTTATTCCTTTATCTGTTTTGTCAACAAGAGTTAAAACAGGAGCAACCATGGCAAGCATCATAACAGTAGTTGCTGTATTGCTCATGAACATAGCGAAAACAGAAGTAATTGCCATAATACCTAGCATAACCATTCGGGGATTTTGACCAAAAGGTTTTAAAAGAATACGAGCTAGGTTTGCATCTAGTTTATATTTTGTAGCTCCAATAGCTAAAGCAAAACCACCCAAAAAAAGAATGATGATTGGAGAGCTGAAAGAGCTAAGAATACTTTTAAAACTTAAAATATGTTTGGGATCTTGTTCAATACTATATTCACGGAGTGGAAATATAGCTGAGTCTGAAATTAGTATACATAACGAACACATAATAATTAATGACGTTGCGTAAACAGGAACAGGTTCTAATAACCAACACATAGCCCCGAAAACGAATATTATCAATAATATGTGTTGGTTAATTGTAAGATCGAGTGTTTGTGAAAAAATAAAAG
Organism: Succinivibrionaceae bacterium; assembly: GCA_051892875.1. Lineage (GTDB taxonomy): Bacteria > Pseudomonadota > Gammaproteobacteria > Enterobacterales > Succinivibrionaceae > JBJFGR01. Next base: position 4,256 of record JBJFGR010000101.1, on the reverse strand, counting down.
GTAATAGTCCGAAGACTATACAAGTAACGATAATGAACGCTATTTTATATATAGTGACGCGCATTTATATTTTACCCCACTTTGTATGATATTATTAAAGGCATGTATTATTTTGTTAATGTTATGAGAAATATTAAAATTAGTCTATGGAACAATTCAAAGTTTTATAAAAGAAATGGTAAAAACAGAAAAAAATAAGAACAATTCAGACTTATCTAAGGACAAATGGTGCCGGCTAACGGAATCGAACTGTTGACCTACTGATTACAAGTCAGTTGCTCTACCTACTGAGCTAAGCCGGCAAAAATTATTTCTAACTGGTGCCCAGAGGCGGGATCGAACCACCGACACGGGGATTTTCAATCCCCTGCTCTACCGACTGAGCTATCTGGGCAACGCTTGCTATTTTACAGAATATTTTTTTATTGTCAACAATTTTTAAAAAATAATTACAACTTTTTTATGAAATAGGATATATTTTAATTATAGATAATTTGAATGAATTGAATAAAGTTAAAGGGGTAAGAAAATGGATAAAAAAGATACATCAAAAAAGCAAAAAACAACGCATATATCTAGTGTTTTAGATGATTTAATGTTAAATGGCAATGAAGAAGCTATGTATTTAGCCAAAAAAAAATCAACCAAAAAGATCAAAGAAGATGATAATAGCCCAAAAAAATTAAAAGAAAAAAAATCATCTATAGTAAAAATATCTTCCTTAAATGAAACAGATCAAGTAAAAATAAAAGAATCGTTATTTTTATGTTCTCAAAGTAAAATAATTCCAATTGATGTAGAAATAAAAAGTGCTGAAGATTTTATTTTTGAAGATTTTCTAAAATCATTAAATGGGAAACAATATATAAAAGAAGTTGTTTCAAAAACACAAAGAGTTTTGGAAAAGCAAACCTATGAACTTGTAAAAAATATCGATAGTGGAAGTATTATTAGTAGCTTTATTAATGAAGGTAAATTAAAAGTTGCAATAATAGAAGATGGTATTTTGTTAATTGATCCTAAATATTCAGAAGATATTGAAGGGACGATCAGAATAGAAAATCATTCGGATTTAGATTATAAAATCGAATATTTTGCCAAATATTTGGTTGATGATACAGGAAATGAATATGTTTTACACACATATAGAAAAACGGTTTTTAATAAAGATGTTATAAAAGCAATTGTAAATAAGAAATCTGAAATCGCTTATTATATAAAAACAGTTAAAGAAAATAATTTGTTTTTAGGAAGAGTTGTTTCTTTATCTGATCGTTCTTCAGTATCTTGTGATGACAAAAATTATCAATGTTTTGAATATTATTTTCCGAATGATGAAGCTAGAAAAAACGCAACTTTAGGTGATATCGTTATTTGCAAAATAACAGATAGAGGTGAAAATAAGCGTTTTGCTATTGAAGTAGAGGATGTTTTAGGTGACTTTTCTAAGTTGGATGTTCAAATTCAAATGGCTATATTTAAGAATAATATTCCACATGAATGGGGGGAAAAGCTTAAAAAACAACTAAATAATATTCCTGATGAAGTTTTAGAAAAGGATAAAGAAGGTAGAGTAGATATAAGAAATCTGCCTTTAGTAACTATTGATGGCGAAGATGCCAGAGACTTTGATGATGCAGTTTATTGTGAAAAGCTAGATCATGGATATAAGTTATATGTTGCAATAGCTGATGTATCATATTATGTAAAAGTATCTTCACCTTTAGATAGTGAAGCTTATAAAAGAGGTACGTCTGTATATTTTCCAAATTATGTAGTGCCGATGCTACCTGAAAAGCTTTCTAATGGTTTATGTTCTTTAAATCCTCATGTTGACAGATTGTGTATGGTTTGTGAAATGGAAATTTCTAATGGAGGAGATATTTTAGAATATCATTTTTATCCTGCTGTTATGAATTCACATGCCCGTTTTACCTATACTGAAGTAGCATCTATTTTAGCTGGAAATCCAGCTTCAACAGAGGAATTTGCAGCTCGTACTAAGGATCTGCAAAACTTATATGATTTATATAAGGTTTTAAAGAGAGCTAAAGTTGCAAGAGGTGCTTTTGAGTTTGATAGTGAAGAAGTTCAAATAGTTTTTGATGAAAATTTAGAAATAGCTGATATTTTGCCTGTTGTTAGAAATGACGCTCATAAAATCATAGAAGAATGTATGGTTGCGGCTAATGTTTGTGCAGCAAAATTTGTGGAAGCTAATAAAGGTGAAACGTTATTCAGAGTACATGATAAACCTTCTGCTGAAAAGATAAAAACATTTAGAAGTTTTATAGCTCACTATGGTTTAACTTTAGAAGGAGGTGATGAACCTGAACCAAAAGATTATGCTGAATTGGCAAGAAAAATAGATAAAAATGATCCTAATGCAAATTTATTGTTAACTATGATGTTACGTTCATTATCTTTGGCAGTGTACACACCTGAAAACCATGGTCATTTTGGTTTGTCACTGGGGCATTATGCACACTTTACATCACCTATAAGACGTTATCCTGATTTGCAATTACATCGTGAAATAAAATATCTACTAGGTAAAAACAAGACGTATAAAGCATCAATAATGAAAAGTTTCGGAGCAAATCAGTATGAATATGATGAACTAGAGATTATTGGTGAAAATTGTAATATGACTGAAAGAAGGGCGGATGATGTTACTAGAGGTGTTGTTAGTGCTTTAAAAGCAAAGTTTATGGAGAAATTTATAGGTAAAAATTTTGAAGGGATAATTTCTAATGTAACTAATTATGGTTTGTTTGTTAGCATCGAACGTTTTAGAGTAGATGGTATGGTACATGTATCAATGCTAGGAGGAGATTTTTTCATTTATGACGCTAATTCTCAAATGTTAGTTGGTGAATCAACAGGAAGAACTTTTGTTATTGGACAACGAGTTATTGTAAAAATTGAAAGTGTTGAAGTTGATAGTGGGAAGATTGTTTTATCCTTGGTACAAGATAAAGGAAAGAAGAAAAAAATTCCAATTTTTGATGTATCAAAATACAAAGGAAATAATTCTATTGAAAATTCAAAGGTTAATGCTGTTATTAGAGAATCTATTGATAAAGTAAAATTGTATAAAGAAAAATATAATATTGATGATAGTGTAGAAATTATTGAAAAGAATGAATTAAAAGAGTATAAACCTTCTGTAAAACGTAAAACAGAATCAAATAACAAAATCAAAAATAAAACAAAGAGTAAAAATTAAATTTTATTGACAGGAGAGTTTACGCATGAGCAGTAAACAAGATTATATATATGGTATTCACGCGGTGCAATCACTATTGGAAACAGAACCAGAAAGAATTATTGAAGTTTTTGTATTAAAAGGAAGAGATGATCAGAAATTAACAAAAATTTTAAATCAGGTATATGAATATGGAATCACAGTAAACATGGTTTCAAGAAAAGCGTTAGATGAAAAAGTTTTTGGAGGTGTGCATCAAGGGTTGGTTGTAAAAGTAAAAAGTGCAAAAGAATTAGGTGATAATGAACTTGATGAATTTTTAGATCAAAAAGAAAATCCTTTTATATTAATTTTGGACAATGTAACAGATCCTCATAATTTAGGAGCTTGTTTACGTAATTGTGATGGTGCAGGTGTTGATTGTATTATAACTGCAAAAGATAAGAGTGCACCGTTAACAGGTGTTGCAAAGAAGGTTGCGTGTGGAGCTGCTGAAACAGTGCCAATTTTTTATATTACAAATTTAGCACGTACAATGAAGATGTTAAAAGATAAAGGTATAAAGATTGTAGGAACAGCTGGGGAAACAGATAAAGTTATCTATGATGTTGATTTAAAATGCGCACTAGCAATCGTTATGGGTGCTGAAGATACTGGTATGCGTAGATTAACTAGAGAAAATTGTGATGAAATTGTTAAACTTCCAATGTTAGGTAAATTAACAAGTTTGAATGTATCTGTAGCAACAGGTATTTGTTTGTACGAAGCTGTTAGACAAAGAACTTTTAAGTAATTTCATAAATTTTACTGAGAGTTGATATATTATTGTACAATGCAAATAGAGGATCTCTTAGCTAAAAAAATTTAAAAAGATCCTCTTTTTTTTCAGCTAAAATTGGAAAAATACACATTTATGTTGACACACCCCAAAAACCAATGTTATTTTGATAATCTTATGAGTAGATTTTTGGACAAACTAGGAAAGCATTGACAACAATCTTGCTGAAAATACTGTTATGATTTCAAGTACATCTTTTGCTAAATCTTC
>JBJFGR010000100.1:0-9215 GCA_051892875.1 Succinivibrionaceae bacterium | reverse complement strand
CCTAAAAATGTCAATTTTAGACTACAAGGGTATAAATTTCAAAAAGTTAAGGTTAATATTTAATTATTGAATGAAAAACCTCTACATTTAAAATAAAAGTAGAGGTTGTTAGGATCAAGATATTTTTTATTACTGTGTTATGATATTCAATATTTTAATTTTATTTATTAATCTTGATGATATGTTTTTAAGAAACGAGCCAAACGGGTACATGCATCTGTTAACACTTCTTCTGTAGGTAAAAAAACAATTCTGAAGTGATCAGGAGCAGGCCAATTAAAGCCAGTACCTTGAACTATAAGCATTTTTTCTTGTCTTAGAAGATCAAGAACCATTTTTTGGTCATCTTTTATATTGAAACGTTTAGCATCGATCTTAGGGAACATATATAAAGCTCCCTTTGGTTTAACAGCACTTAATCCTGGTATATCATTTATAAGTTCATATATTTTATCACGTTGTCTGCGTAATCTACCACCAGGTACTATTAATTCATTTATACTTTGATAACCACCTAATGCAGTTTGAATAGCGTACTGCATTGGTACATTAGCGCAAAGACGCATAGATGCTAATAGTTCTAATCCTTGAATATAACCTTTAGCATATTGTTTTGGTCCACTTATAATCATCCATCCTTGTCTAAAACCACAAGCACGATAGGCTTTTGATAGGCCATTAAATGTAAGAACTAATACATCATCACAAAGAGTACAAATGCTTCTGTGGGAAATATCGTCATATAAAATTTTATCGTATATTTCATCTGAAAATATAATTAAATTATATTGGCGTGCAACTTCTATTATTTCTAATAAAAGTTCTGTAGGGTAAACAGCTCCTGTTGGGTTATTAGGATTGATAATAACAATACCACGAGTTCTACTATTGATTTTTTTCTTTATATCATTGATATCAGGATACCAATCAGCTTGTTCATCACACATGTAATGAACCGCTCTTCCACCACTTAGGTTTACAGCAGCTGTCCAAAGAGGGTAATCAGGTGCTGGTACAAGAATTTCATCGCCATTGTTTAATAGTGCTTGCATAGATTGAACAATTAACTCAGAAGCACCATTGCCTATATAAATATCGTCTAAGTCAATAGTTCGAAGCCCTTTTTGTTGATAATATTGAGCTATAGCTTTACGAGCGGAAAATATTCCTTTTGAATCACAATATCCTTGTGCATTTCCTATATTTAATACAACATCCTTAACAATTTCTTCAGGAGCTTCAAAACCAAAAGTTGCTAAATTACCAATATTTAATTTTAAAATTCTTTGTCCTTCGTCTTCCATACGACGAGCTTCAATATGGATTTTGCCACGAATGTCGTAACATACGTTATCTAGTTTATGGGATTTTTCTACAATGTTCATATATATTACTGCTAAATTTTAATAGATTTTATTAAATAAACCACAAGTATCTTATTCTAGTATTGTACCACTTATAGGGTTTTATTTCATAAGGATAGATATTTTTTGCTAAAAAATAAACCTTTATTGAATATGTTATTTAGATGATTATTCTAAATAATATGTAAATTTTAGATTATTTTAATAATTTTTATTAAAAAATTAAAATGTTTTGGTTTATTTTTCTTTTTGTCTGGTTTTATGAGAAAACAGTCATATTTAAATGTTTTTATGTAACAATAAAATATGACTGTTAAAATAAAAATATATTATTGAATTTATTACGGTATTTTATTTATTATGGTTTTTTATTTATTACGGCATTTTATTTATAATTTCTTCATAATAAATAGACTCTAAAACTTGTTTTTCATGTTTGTAGTGAGGTTTTGATATACGATGAGATTCAAGTCTTTGATGAGTTTTTAAATCATATGAAAGATTGTTAACAAAATACACAAAAGGAACAATTTCTCCTGATTGTGTTGTTAAAAATCCGGCTAAATTTGAAACTCCATTTAAGGTACCTGTTTTTGCAGCTACATTTTTTACCAATGGTGGTTTCTGAACGCTATTTCTACCTCCTAAAGTTCCACTTACTCCAGCTACAGGAAGAAGTTTTATGAAGTTTAGTTTTTGGTCATTATCTTTTATATATTTTAAGATATTTAACATTTGAATAGGTGTTATATAATTGTGGCTTGATAGTCCAGAACCATCTACAATGGTTGCATTGCCTAAATCTATACCTGCTTTTTTTAAGATATTACGTATAGCGATTGTTGCCATGTGATAGTTTGCAGGTCTTCCGAAATATTTTGCACCAATTACTTTTGCAATACTGTCAGCATAAAGGTTGACACTCTTTTTTAAACAACGATCCAACATTGTTCTTAAAGGTTTTGAACGGTATTCAGAGATTTGGATCATGTCACTATTTGATTTGCGTATAGCTTGAACATCGCCAGTGTATTTTAAACTTAAATCTAAAAGAATTCTAGTGACTATGTCTATTCCCCATTGGTTTGGATCTTGTATTGCTAATGCTAATCCTAAAGGTTTGTCTTTTGGTTTTTGTACAGGTATACATCCAGATAATTGATAGATATTACGAGAATCTCTATCTAGTTCAATAGTACATCCACCATAAAATTCTTTAGGAGTTACAACTTCAAGATTATCAATATTTACAGTTATTGGTGTACCAGTTGGTATTTCTACAGAAATTTTTCCGCCAATTTCTTTGGCTGTTAACTTTATATATGAACAATTACCATTTATGATAATAGCACTAGCTGGTGCGGTAAAACATTTTGATAAATCATCCCATGACCAACCACTTGCATAATCATGACCTGTAAAATAACCATAATTAAGGAGAATATTACCATTTATGGTGTGAACCCCTTTGGTTTTTAGAGTTCTTAATAATTCTCTTAAATTATTACTTGTTAATGTTGGGTCTCCACCAAAATTAATTTCTATATCGCTATGTAAAACACCATTTTTTACTATTAATTCGTTGTTTTCAATAGTATTTTTATCAACCATCAATTTTGTGGTAAGTTGATAATTTGGTCCTAAGTAAAGAAGAGCTGCAAGTGATGTTATGATTTTTTCAGTAGAGGCTGGTAAAAAATACTGGTTTTTGTTATAACCATATATTTGATTACTTCTTGGGATCATATATGCTAACCCATTATAAGCGCCATCTGTCATGCTAGCATTTGTGGTTCTTTCAACTTTTTGGGTATTAATAGTACCAGTGGCTTTCTTAGGTGCTTTTGCTAAAGCTTGGTTTGTAAAACTTATTGATAACGTCAATAATATTCCAAAAATAAGCGAACTTTTCATGATATGTTTTAACCCTTTATAATATTTTTTTCTACAGTATTATGGATAATAGTGCAATTATAGATGCTATTTTAAGTATTTTCTTAAAATAAAGGTTGTTTTGTGGTATATTTTGTGAAATTCATATTTGGTATTTTTTTATATTTGTATTTAAGAGAGTGTAAAAAATGGTTATTGCTCCAAAAGTTCGCGGTTTCATTTGTACTACAACTCATCCTGTAGGGTGTAAAGAAAATGTAAAAGCGCAAATAAAGTATGTAGAAGAGCGCGGTCCTATCGTTAATGGTCCGAAGAAAGTATTGGTAATCGGTGCTTCTACAGGATATGGTTTAGCATCTAGAATTTCTGCAGCATTTGGTTCTGGTGCGGCAACCATTGGGGTGTTTTTTGAAAAGCCTGGAACTGAAAAGAAACCTGGAACAGCTGGTTGGTATAATGCTGCTGCTTTTGATCAATTTGCTAAAGCAAAGGGATTATATTCAAAGAATATTAATGGTGATGCTTTTTCTGATGCTTGTCGTGAAAAAGTTATTGAATTAATTAAGAATGATTTGGGGCAGATTGATTTAGTTGTTTACTCTTTAGCCTCTCCTGTTAGAAAGATTCCATCAACAGGTGAATTAGTTCGTTCTTCATTAAAGCCTATTGGTGAAGTATACAGAACTACAGCAGTTGATACTAATAAAGATGAAATTATTCAAGCTGAAGTTGAACCTGCAACAGAAGATGAAATTGAAAATACAGTAAAAGTAATGGGCGGTCAGGATTGGGAATTATGGATGCAGGCATTAAGAGATGCAAATGTATTAGCTCCTAATGCGAGAACTGTTGCATACAGTTATATCGGTTCTGATTTAACATGGCCTATTTATTGGAATGGCACACTTGGTAAAGCTAAGGAAGATTTAGATAGGGCATCTTCAGCTATAAATGCTTATTGTAAAGCTAATGTTGCAGTGTTAAAGTCTGTTATTACTCAAGCTTCATCAGCAATACCAGTAATGCCTTTGTATATTTCAATGTGTTTTAAAGTTATGAAAGAACAAGGTGTTCATGAAGAAGTAATAGATCATATTTTTAGAATGTTTAATACAGCTTTAAATAACAATGATTATCCTACAGATGAAAAGAATCGTATTCGTATGGATTCATGGGAACTTAAAGATTCTGTACAAGATGCTTGCAGAGCATTATGGCCACAGATTACAACTGAAAATTTAAAGGATTTGACAGATTATAATAACTATAAAAAAGACTTTTTAAAGTTATTTGGTTTTGAATTAGATACTGTTGATTACAGTGCTGATGTAAATCCTGTTGTTGATTTTGATGTTATTACATTGTAATAAATTCTAAATAATAAAACCTGTTCATAAATTATGAACAGGTTTTTTTAAGTTTATTCTTAATTAATTTCGCTGATATAAAATAAATTCTTTAGTAATATTTACTTTATATTATTGTTCTGAGTGATATGTTTCATAAGCTTCCATGGTATTTTCCATTAGTGAAGCTACAGTCATAGGACCAACACCACCAGGAACAGGGGTTATATAAGAAGCTCTTTCTTTTGCAACATCGTAATCAATGTCACCACATAATTTTCCGTCAGGTAAACGATTAATACCAACGTCAATTACAATAGCACCTTCTTTAATCCAATCTCCAGGTATAAACTTAGCTTTACCTACAGCAACTACTAAAATATCTGCTTGTTCAATAAATGAACGTAAATTTTGGGTGAATCTATGTGTTGTTATAGTAGTGCAACCAGCGAGTAAAAACTCAAGAGTCATTGGACGACCAACGATATTGGATGCGCCAACAATCACAGCATTTTTACCTTTTAGATCTGTTAATCCTGTGCTATGGATTAAAGTTATTATACCTTTAGGAGTACAAGGTCTTAATGCCGGTATACGTTGAGCTAATCTCCCAACATTGTATGGATGAAAACCGTCTACGTCTTTATCCGATCTAATTCTTTCAATTATTTTTGTAGAATCTATATGTTTTGGTAAAGGTAATTGAACTAAAATTCCGTCTATGGTTTCATCTTCATTCAATGTATCAATGTGTGATAAAAGTTCTTTCTCTGTAATTGTATCAGAGTATTCATAAAGTTTAGAAATATAGCCGACTTCTTCACAAGCTTTCTTTTTACTACCAACATAAACTTTCGAAGCAGGATTTTCTCCAACTAAGATAACAGCTAGACCTGGTATACGCTTGCCAGCTTCTTGTAATTTTTTAACTTTTTCTGATAAATTAGTTTTAATTGTCTTTGCTATATTTTTTCCATCAATAATTTGAGCAGTCATACCTTACCTCTATATGAATTCATTGTATTAATTATACAACTATAAAGTTAAAAAAACATAAATTTATGTTATTAAAGAAATTTGAGACAATTTGAAAAAAAATCACAATTATAATTTAGAAATAAATGAATATATAATGTATTATTGTATTATTCCTAATGATGAAAGTACGCGAGTAATATAATGGCTAGTTTATTTGAAATAAAACAAAATCATTATAGCTTAAAAAGTTTTATAAAATATATTTATAAAGGTAGAGTTTTTTCTGCAATATTTGCATTTTTATTGTTATTTGGTTGTAGTAGTGAACAAAAAGATAAATTATGTGCTACACCACATATAATAAAAAATTTATCTACAGACTTTAGTTATAGTTTGTACTCAAATATAAATCTTCCAAAGGTCGAGTATAAATCAATACATTATGTTCGTAATACAGACTCCATTATATGGTGTAATGCATTATTGCAGTTGCCTGTAGATGAAAATAATATTTCTCAAGTTTTAATAGCTATTTATGGAGAAAAAAAATGGAAAAAAACTTACGAAAATATTTTGAAAAATATTAATAATTATAGTAAGCAATCAGCAAAAGACTTGAGAACAAAACAAAATGCATTATCCATATATTTAGTTAAAAAATATCAAAATGTGAAAAAAATTGAAACAGAGGAGTCTTATTCTAGTTTAAATAGTATGGTTTTTTATGCAGTAAATAAAAAGAATAATAATTTAGTTAGTGCAGACTATAGTAAATCTTTATATAAACAGGCATTAAGTTATCAATTAAGTAAAATAAGAAGAATGGATGAAGATGATTATAATTTAGCTTTAAAAATTTTAGAATATAAACAAAACATCCATAATTCTAAGAAAAATATTGATAAAAATTAACTCCAATTAAAACACAGAAGATAACATTTTTGCACTGGTACAAAACAACAAAATAGCATATATTCTTTTTATAACTATTGGTGATAAGTGTTTATTTATTTTTACTCCAATAGGCGCTGTTAACATTGAAAAAGGAATAATACATATTACAGCTAAGAAACAAATATGACCTAGAGTGAGAAAAGGAGTATTAGGTATAGAATAATTATTAATAACGTCTGATATTATAGTAGTTATCGCTCCTGGTAGACAAATTATTAAACCAATTGTTGCGGCTGTTCCAATAGCTTTTTTTGTGTCGTAATTAAATAATGATAACGTCGGTACTGTAAGTGTTCCGCCTCCTATACCTAACATAACAGAAATAGAAGAAATGACAGTAGCTATACAGTATTGTATAGGATTATTTGGTAGTTCACCAAATAATGATTTTTTCTTGGCAAAAAATAACATATTACATGCTGAAAATATAAGGATGCAACCGAATAAAATTGTAAGCCATTCACCACCAAATTTAGCTGATAAAAATCGTCCTAAAATTACACCTAATAATAAAAAAGGTAGCCATTTTAAAAGAAGAGTTTTATCAATATTATCTTTTTTAAAATGGAAAATACAAGATGAAGCAGATGTTGGAATCATAGTTGCTAATGATGTGCTTGTAGCTAAAAGGATTGCTGTATCGGTAGAAATATTGAAAAAGTGTAGGAATACAAAATAGTAAACAGGAACAAAGATAATGCCTCCACCAACACCTAATAATCCAGCTAAAAAACCAGCAAAAATACCAGAAAAGGCAAGAATTGCTATTATAGGTAGTAAATTAATAAAATTGTCCATAATAAACTCAATTTAAATAAATAATCTCTATTTTACTATTCTCTATAAAAAATAAGAATAATTATTGGTACAGAAAATCAGTAACTTATAAAAAAAAATCAAAAAAAACAAAAAAACATTTGACGAAATATTAAATGTCATATATTATGCACCTCGTTGAAACGATAGTCGGTGATTAGCGCAGTCCGGTAGCGCATCTGGTTTGGGACCAGAGGGTCGCAGGTTCGAACCCTGCATCACCGACCAAGGCATAGGGTTAGCGCCCTTAGCTCAGTTGGATAGAGCAACGGCCTTCTAAGCCGTGGGTCGTAGGTTCGACTCCTACAGGGCGCGCCACTTAGTTTCATTGCAGTCATGGTGGCTGTAGCTCAGTTGGTAGAGTCCTGGATTGTGATTCCAGTTGTCGTGGGTTCGAGCCCCATCAGCCACCCCATGATGACATATCTCGATATGCGGGAATGGCGAAATTGGTAGACGCACCAGATTTAGGTTCTGGCGCCCTAGGTGTGAGAGTTCGAGTCTCTCTTCCCGCACCATCCAATAAATAGTTACTTATCTTTTTTCTAAGTTTGCATTTTTGTAAATAGTCCACAATTTTAAATTTGATTTTGATAGTTTGTGTGATATACAACTTTGTTGTTCCCTAAAAATATAAGGATGACAGTTATCTGTGCTATTTTTTTTATTTTTAGAGTAATCTGTAACTATTTAGTACCCCTAAACCAAGTACCATCTCACCCTTACCCTCGAAAGCAGCTTTGAGAGCATTATATGCATTTATTCCATGCTTTCGAGATGTGCTTAGATAAGACATTATGGTTAGGTAGAACTGAGCACCTTCTTCGCTTTGGAAACATCCAGAGACTTTTGCTTTTGTTTTTACATTGCGTACATCTCGCTCTGCCTGATTATTATCAAATGGCACTGCAAAATTCTTTATAAATAGGCATACACTATCCTTGAGCTTTACTAGTCGCTCAATAAGGGCTCTTTCTTTTCCTTTAGCTTTTCGTCCTCGTTTTTTCTTTTTCGTTTTTGGTGGAGGAGGTCATTCTTCTTCAGCTATTTGGAAGATATTATCGTATTCTATACTATATTGTTTCAGTTTTTCCTCATCTAACCTATCTAACCCAGAATTTATTGCTTCTTTCTTGTTTTTTAGCATTTCTAACAGGAAGTCTTTAAATTTCTTAGCCCAAGTATGCTTTGGTTGATTTTCTATAATACCATTAAGCTCTCTTAAGACATGAACACAACATATAGCATGGGCAATATCTTCAAACTTCCAATATGGTCCCCAACAGTCATGCACAGCAATGCCTTCAAAAAAGGACAAAACACCATTAGATATAATACCTTCAACGCCTCTTTTTAGACTTATTGTTTGGTATGTATGTGAATCTGTTGATGAGTTATGTACCCAAAAAAAAGCTTGCCGTTAACTCTTACACCTGTTTCATCAAAATGAACTACATCAGCTTTAGTGACACAAGCTTTTACCATCTCCATAATAGGTTGAACTTTAGATGCACATGTACGTACCATGTTGTATATTGTGCCAGTCGAAATATTTATACCTAATATGCAATTTAATAAATCTTGTGTTCTATCTAAGCTTACTTACTGCACCTTTGGTGTTTAATAATCCTGCAAATATGGCGATTGAATCGTCATATTGAACATAGGCTTTTACATTAGATGGAAATTCATATGGTTTAACCTTATTTCCATTAGGGCAATCTGTAACCTTTGTAATTATCTCTGCATTAATTACATATCTAGACTCAGCACATTCAAATATCTTACCTGATGCAATACAATTACCTAGGTGTCAATGCTTTCCTAGTTTGTCCAAAAATCTACTCATAAGATTATCAAAATA
>JBJFGR010000099.1:0-9243 GCA_051892875.1 Succinivibrionaceae bacterium | reverse complement strand
ATTAAATCTTGCATATAACATATAAAATGATCTGCAGTTGGTTTACCCAACAAATAACGTATGTTAGGAACTTCGTTATGGGAATTAAAAAAGAGATATTTGTCAATGCAAGTTTTTAAAAAACTCCTAAACCGCTAGGATTAAAGATTGGTTAATCAAGTCCCATTAAATTAAGTGGGAAACTTGAGTTAGTAACTATTCAGTACCCCATAAACTAAACATACATTCCCTATAAAGTAGTTTTAGGTGTTTTATATGCACCTATTCATGCTTTCGATTTATACTTGATAAACATTATAGTAACGTTGTACTGAATTCCTTTTTCGCTATATTTTTTATAGTTGTTGCGAAATTCAGTATATATTCACGATAAATATGATTGAGTCGGTACTTTTAATGACTTACATGTCAATTACTAGGGAGTATTTATCCCCATACTCTTCGATACCTCTTTTTAATCTTGATAATCCATCTAATAGTCTTTCTTTTGGACAAGCAATGTTTAATCTTAAAAATGTTTTCCCAGTTCCTCCATATTGATTACCTGCACTTAACCATAGTCCTGTGTTTTTTCTTATAAAAGTAGCTAATTCAGTTGAGTTATATGTAAATTTTGAGCAATCTAGCCACAATAAGTATGTAGCATTATTAGGAACAAGTTTTAATTGAGGAATTTCTTTTTCAATAAAATCACGAACAATGAGTTTATTGTTATATATATAGGAACGCAATTCTGTTAACCAAGGTCTGCCATAAGTATAAGCTGCAATTGTAGCATCTATAGCAAAAGCATTTGGTTCTGCCACTTCATCAGTATTTAGTCCACGTGTAACTTTATAACGTAATAAATCATTTTTTGAAAAAATAGCAGCTGAGTGTAATCCAGCAATATTAAAAGTTTTAGATGGGGCGATACAAGTTATTGAATTGTTGGCACAAGTTTCATTAACTGATGCAAAAGGTATGTATTCTTCATTTGGATCAGTTAAGTCGCAATGAATTTCATCAGAAACTACAATTACATTATGTTTTTTACAAAGTTCTCCGATTTCGGCTAAAGTTTCTTTATCCCAAATTTTTCCAATAGGGTTGTGAGGATTACATAAAATCATTAGAGATGTTTGAGGGTCGGCAAGTTTTTTTTCTAAATCATAAAAATTTACATCGAAATTTTCTCCATTATAGAATAGTTTATTTTCAACCACAAAACGACCATTATTTATTATCGAGTTAAAGAAAATATTATAAACAGGGGTTTGTATTAAAACTTTTTCAGCTGGTGTGGTGAGTTTTCTGATAATACTTGATAACGCAGGAACAACCCCTGTGCAAAAAACTAATGAATTAGGATCAATATCAAAGTTATGGTATTTATGCCACCAATTTACTATAGATTGGTTCCATTCTTTTGGGATGATTGAGTAACCAAAAATACCATGCTGAGCTCTTTTGATAATAGCTTCAGTTATTTCAGGAGCAGTTTTGAAATCCATATCAGCTACCCACATAGGTAGTTCATTAGGTTTTATATTCCATTTTAGTGAGTTTGTATTATTTCTATCAATAATTTCATCAAAATTGTACATTTTATATTCCTTATATTTTTAGCCATTTTTGTTTAGATAAACGAATAATAAAGAAGATACCCCTTGCACATAATTCTACACACATAGCAATCCAGATTCCATGTAGACCGTATTCATCAACAAGAAATAAAGACAATGGTAATCTTATGCACCAAATACTAAAACAATTAATAAAACTTGGTATTAGTGTGTCTCCGGCTCCTCTTAAAGCTCCTACAATCACTATAGCAGCTCCATATAGTGGTTCTGCATATGCTTCAATACGTAATACTTCAGTACCGAGTTTTTGAATTTCAGGAACTGGTGATAGTAATGCCATAATTTGAGGGGCTATTATATACATTATAATACCAGTAATTGACATTATAAATATACCAAGAACTGTAGAAATCCATGCAAATCTTACTGCTAATTTTTTTCTTTTAGCACCAATCGTTTGTCCGATAATAGTAGTTGCAGCTGTTGCAATACCAAAACCTACCATATAACAAAAGCTTTCAGCTGTTATTGCAAAAGAATGTGCCGCTATAGATATGGTGCCAAGAGGGGCAACAATTGTGATTGAGACTATCATAGCCCCACACATAAGAATATGATCTAAACCGATAGGGTATGAAATTTTAAAAGCGTCACGAATATAATGAATTTTGGATACATGTTCTGCAGTTTTCCAAAAATGTAGTTGTTGACATTTTTTTAATAATACAAAAATAGACATTAACAATCCACATAAAAAGGCTAGAACAGTTGCTAATGCAGCTCCGCAAACACCCATGTTAGCTCCTACAATAAAGAAATCTCCAAAGGGTGTTGAAATTGTTCTTGACGGATAAATAAGCATAAAGTTAAAAAGAACATCCAAGCAACACATAATTATATTAATCATGCTAGGGTGTTTCATATTTCCACTACTTTGAATAAATCCATTAACTAAATGATTAAGAGAAGAAATAGGAAGTCCTAAAGCAAATATTAAAAAGTATATTGATGCTTCTCTTATAATATCTTTATTACCACCTAAGATAATAGGAAGTTCTCTATGGATTAATACACCTATAATTAACAATAATAAACTTGTGCAGATATTTATAATAAAACCTAATTTTATTATTGAATGAGCTTTTTTTATAGCATTTGCTCCGATTTGTTGAGCAACTTGTACAGTAAAACCATGGTTTATAGCTATAGCCATACTCATTGTGAGCCACATGCTAGGTGCTATTAAACCAATGGAAGCTGGGGCATTTGCTCCAAGAGAGCCAACCATTGATGAATCAATATAATTCATTATAATTGTCGATAGTTGAGCAATGATTGCTGGAATACTAAGAGCAAATACTAAAGAAATTTCTTCAAATATGCTGGTTCTTTTTTGAGAATTCAGCATATTGGTTAAAACGCTAGAATGACTTTTACTCATTTAATTTTCTAATTTTATAGATGTTTTATCAGGTGATATATTTGGGTCATCAAATATTATTTTATTGATATGTTTTGCTTTTATAGTACCTGATATAGGATTTTTTATACTTTCAATAGTTGTTTTAACATCTGCATTAACTGTAGAATATTCGAAGGCTAAATCGGTTTTGATTAACTTACAATTAATTAAATTAGTATTCTCTATGTAGCACAATCCCTGATTGCTTTCTATAGTACAGTTTACTAAAGTAAGGTTTTTTGCGTTCCATCCTAAGTATTCGCCACTTATAAAAGAGTCGTATACTGTTACATTTTCAGAATTCCAAAAGGCATCTTTGCTTAAGATCTTACTATTTTTTATAACAACTTCTTTAGTACCATCAAAAGAGTAATTACCATAAATAGTAAGATTATTAATCTGAATGTTTTCAGAGTTCATTGCAAAATAATCGCCATTTACAACAGTAATGTTATTTAAATTTATATTTTTACAGTGCCATAAAGTTTCTTTAGCATTTGCAAATGAAACATTTGTTAAAGAGATATTGGTTGTTCTTCTAAAGTTTTTGGGGGCTTCGATGTTACAATTAGTCATCGTAATATTGGTTGTATACCAAATACCAGCTCTAGCCATTTCAAATAAGGTACAGTTTTCAAGAACAAGATTTTTACTGTACCACATAGGATATTTCCATTTAAAAAAACTGTCTAATAATTTAATATCAGAACACTCTTTTAACGGCGATTCACCATCTTCAAAACATGAGTTTGTGATTAAAAGATCATGTTGTTTGAATAATGCTCTTTCTCCAGTTAAAATTTGTTCATCAATATTCTGAGTCATAATAAACCAATTAACCTCATTTCGTTTTTGTTTTAATAATAACTGTTAATAATAAATAGTAATGTTCTTTTTGTCATCTTTTTTATACACAAAATCTGAATATTTTTTTTATTTTAAGCAAGGATATATAATATTTAAAA
Source organism: Succinivibrionaceae bacterium (assembly GCA_051892875.1). Lineage (GTDB taxonomy): Bacteria > Pseudomonadota > Gammaproteobacteria > Enterobacterales > Succinivibrionaceae > JBJFGR01. The sequence continues at coordinate 5,251 of JBJFGR010000099.1, read as the reverse complement.
ATTACGACGGCAGAGAATTTTGGACAGATTGCATATTTAATAATATAATTATGCAGTATGGTTTATTTACATTTACAATTTTTCAGAAAATTTTTTCTTTTACTTTTTTATTTTTTTTGATTTTTTATTATTTTATTTTTTTATTTAGACTTTTGGTAAAAAATAAAAGTGAATTTTTTAGTACTCATTTTTTTTATATCTTTAATGTGTTTATTAAGTTGTTTGTTATTTTTTAACAAGTTATTAATTATTATTTTCTTTTTTATTTCAGCAATACTAGGAACTCTACTCATTAAAAAAATGCGTCAAGATCTTTGTTATAAAGGTATTGATGATGATGCAAATCTAAAAAAAGACCCTTATGAAGGAATAGATATTGATGGAGAGGAAGATGATTAACTAATAAGTTAAAATTTATTCTTCTTTACAAAATATGATAATTTAATCATAATACATTTGGCGTTTTTTGTTATTTAATTTTAAAGGTTTATATTATGGAATTTAAGACCACTGAAGATAAAGTTTGTTATGGTATCGGTACTCAAATTGGTGACCAATTAAAACATAGTCAATTTCCTTGTTTCAATCTTGAAGCTGTAATTGAAGGGATTAATGATTCATTAAGTGGTAAATTGCAATTAGATGCTAACGACATTAGAGCTGCATTCACTGAATTAAATTCTAAGTTAGCTAAAGAACAAGCTGAATTAGCAAAGGTTGCTCGTGAAGCAGGTGAAAAGTATCTTTCTGAAAATTCTAAGAAAGAAGGTGTTGTTGTAACAGCTTCAGGATTGCAGTATGAAATTCTAAAGGAAGGTGACGGTGAAACTCCTAAAGCTACTGATGTTGTAAAAGTTCATTACCATGGTACTTTAACAGATGGTACAGTATTTGATTCATCTGTACAACGCAATGAACCTGCTCAATTTGGTGTAAACCAAGTAATTAAAGGGTGGGTTGAAGCATTACAGTTAATGAAAGTTGGTTCAAAATATCGTTTAACAATACCCGCAGATTTAGCATACGGTGACCAAGGTGCTGGTTCAATTCCTCCAGGAAGTGCATTGGTATTTGAAGTTGAATTGTTAGACATTGTAAAGTAAGAAGGTTCTAAATGTCACAAGTAAGAATTGTTATAGCTGGTATTAACGGTCGCATGGGGCATAATTTGGCTCAAGCTGTTGCAAATGAAAACAATGCGGTTTTAGTTGGTGCAACAGAACATCCTTCATCATCTGTAATAGGAGTAGATGCAGGAGAATTATGTAATATTGGAAAAAATGGTGTTATAGTTGTTGACAGTATTGAAAAAGTTGCTGACTTTGATGTATTAATCGATTTTACAAGACCTGCATCTTCTTTAGTTAATATGGAAGAATGTGTAAAGAGAAATGCAAAGTTAGTACTAGGAACAACTGGATTTTCAGATGCTGAAAAAGAAATTATTTCTGAAACAGCTAAAAAGATTCCACTAGTTTTTGCTTCAAATTTTAGCATAGGTATTAATTTAATATTTAAGTTATTGGAAACTGCAACAAAAGTAATGGGCGATTATGCTGATATAGAAGTAGTTGAAGCTCATCATCGTCATAAAGTTGATGCTCCATCAGGTACAGCATTAAGTTTAGGAGAAGTAGTTGCAAAAACACTTGGTAAGAACTTAAATGATATTGCAGTTAAGGAGCGCAATGGTATTATTGGGGAAAGACAACCAGGTACTATTGGTTTTTCAACAATAAGAGCAGGTGATATTGTGGGTGAACATACTGTAATGTTTGCAGATATTGGTGAACGTGTAGAAATTACTCACAAAGCTTCTAGTCGTATGACATTTGCAAATGGTGCTGTAAAAGCAGCATTATGGGTAAATGAAAAAGACGCATCATTGTACAATATGCAAGATGTATTAGGTTTTTAATATTTTTTATTATAATATATCTGGTAAATTATAAAGTGATATATAAAGGTAATAAACATATAATAAAATAATGTTTGTTACCTTTTTTTAAAGGATATTGATATATAATGGCAAAAGATTCAGATAAATATAGCAGTGGTCGTTACAAAAAAAACGAAAAAGAAAAACCTGTAGGAAGAGGCTTTTTACTACTTGTTGTTAGTTTATTAGTAATTGGATTTTTCTTTGTGGCTTACCAGGATAGTTTGGAATCAAGTACTGATAACGATAGCGGTTTTAATTCAAGTTCTACTGCAAAAAACAATAATAACAATAATAACAATAATAATATAAATAAATCAGTTAATAGCAAAAATTCTAAAAAAGAATATTTTAGTGCCAATGCATTTGAAAAAATACCTCCAATCATTTCTGAAAATAAGGATTTGTGTGGTGATGATAGAACCTTTAAAGAAATTTTATCAAGTTCAATTCAAAACATAAGTGTAAAAAAAAGAAAAAAGACACCTTATGAATATTTTCCAAATGTGTCAATTCAAAATCCTTCTGCATTTGAAAGAAGTTTGGCTACAAGTTATGTGATAGTTCAAGGCTCAATAAAATATTGGGATGGTTTTTCTAAAAATGTCGATCTGTTATTTGCTAATAAAATGAAGGAATTAAGGCTTATTAATGTGAATATAAATGGTACACCTGTAATAAAGGATGAAGAAAAAATAAAAATAATAGATTTAATTTGTGAGACTTCTTCTTATCATAAAATTTAACTAAAGGAGATGTTGGATAATATTAAATGATATTAGATTTTGAGATAGCAATTATCTTGTGTGTGCACTAAACAATAATAAATGATATATTGTTGCTTATTTAAATTAAATAAAAATATAAATTACATTGAGGATTTATATGAAAAAAGACCTAGTATTTAATCAGAATAAAGACTTAAGTTATGATATTTCCTTAAAAAAGGAATATTTTAAATTAAAGTATTGTTTTTCATGGCTTTTAATAGGTTTATTAGGAATATTGGCTTATATTCCTTCTTGTATTAGGGATTTTATTGCCAATATATTAGCACAAGTTTTATATAAACTTCCTGTAGAATTTCAGCGTATAACTCTTATTAATTTACGTTTAGCTTATCCAAATGCTTCTAATTCAGAAATATTGAAGTTGTATAAAAGGTATTTACGACTAGGTATAAAGGTAATTTTAGGTTATGGTGAATGCTTTTTTAAAAGTAAAAATGCTATTAAAAAATCTTTTGAAGTTGTTGGAAAAGAAAATTTTGATGAGGCTTTGAAATTAAATAAGCCTATAATTTTTATGGCGCCACATGCGTGGGCTATTGACCATTGCGGACTTTATTTATCAGCAAATGGTTTGAAAATGTGTACCATGATGCATACTTCTAAGAATCATGTATACGACTGGTTTATGAATTCTATGAGATTAAAGTATGGTGGTAAAGTTTTTGAAAGGAATTCTGGTATTAAAAGTATTATTAAGGCTTTAAGAGATGGTTATTCATCATTTTTTTTACCAGATGAAGATTTTGGAATGGAAAGTTCTGTTTTTACGTCATTTATGGGGGCTCAAAAGTCTACTTTGGTTACTTTACCGAAACTTGCTCAATTAGGAAAAGCTATCGTAGTGCCGATGTTCTCTGTTTATAATGAAAAAACAAGAAAGTATCAAGTTGTTTTTGGGAAATATTTTGATAATTATCCCACTAGTGATATTTTGGTAGATGTTAGAAGAATGAATGAATCTATAGAGAATTTAATAGAAGGAAGAGAAGAACAGTATATGTGGTTTTTACGATTGTATCGTACAAGACCTATTGGCGAAGATCAAGATATATATGGGAAAGGTAAAACTTTTGATCAAATAAAAAAAAGTTTGTAGAAAATTTAACGCTAAAGTATAATAACAAATCGGCATATTGTTAAATACAAAAAGTTATTTGTATTTTGATTTATTTGTAAATTGATAGTTATATTATCGATATTTTGTTGGGAAATAACATGTTTTTTGAAAAAATTGTTGCAGCTCCTGCTGATCCTATTTTAGGTTTAACAGAAGAATTTAAGAATGACGCACGTGTTGAAAAGATTAATTTAGGTGTTGGTATCTATAAGACTAACGAAGGAAAAACTCCTATCCTAAATTGTGTTAAGAAAGCTGAAGAAATCATTTTAAAGACTGAAACTACTAAGAGTTACTTACCAATAGTTGGTTCACCAGAATATGGTCGTTTAGTTCGTGAATTAGTTTTAGGAAAAGACAGTGATGTTATAAAAGAAGATAGAGCTCGTACATGTCAAGCTCCTGGTGGTACTGGTGCTTTGAGAATCGGTGCAGATTTTTTGAAGCAACAAAACGTAACTGCAAAAATTTGGATTTCAGATCCTACATGGGCAAATCATTTCCAAGTATTTGGTAAAGCAGGAATTGAAACAGCAAAATATAGTTATTATGATAAGAATACTCATGGCCTAGATTTTGAAGGAATGAAAGCTTCTTTAAGATCTGCTAAAGAAGGTGATGCAGTATTGTTACATGCTTGTTGTCATAATCCAACAGGTATCGATCCTGACCAAGCTCAGTGGGAAGAATTAGCGAAATTATGTGCAGAATTAAAATTATTGCCTTTCTTTGATTTTGCTTACCAAGGTTTTGGTAATGGTATTGAAGAAGATGCAAGTGGTATTCGTACATTCTTAAAATACAATAAAGAAGTTTTAATTGCTAGTTCATTCTCTAAGAATTTTGGTTTGTATAATGAACGTATTGGTGCATTAACAATCGTATCTGCAGATAAAGATACTGCAGATCGTGTATTCTCTCAAATGAAGATTGCTGTAAGAGCAAACTTCTCAAATCCTCCTGCTCATGGTGCATTAATTGTAACTACAGTTTTATCTAACCCTGAATTACGTTCAATGTGGGAAGATGAAGTTAAGGAAATGAGAGTACGTATTCAAGAAATGCGTGATATGTTTGTTGCTAAGTTACAAGCATTAGGTTGTAAGACTGATTTTGGATTTATTTCTAAGCAGTATGGTATGTTCTCTTTCTCTGGATTAGATAAGGACCAGGTTGCTCGCTTAAAGAGTGAATTCGGAATTTACATGGTTGCAAATGGTCGTATCAGTGTTGCAGGTATTACTACTAACAATATTGATGCTTTATGTTCAGCTATTGCAAAAGTAATGTAAATTTAGAAGAACTATTTATAGTCTAATATATGCCCCGTTATAAGTTATTTGATTTATAATGGGGTAAATAACAGTTTTATTAAATATATAAATAGTTTATAATATCTAAAAT
>JBJFGR010000098.1:0-9248 GCA_051892875.1 Succinivibrionaceae bacterium | reverse complement strand
ATTGATGTTTAGGAATGAAGGTGAAAATATACAAATTTTAAGTGCGAAATGTAAGGTACATCAATAATTGAGATCTTAATTAGAGGTTGTTGGTGTTTCGTTTTATAAGAGATTGGCGACATAAAAAAATCAAATGAATTATTGGTCTTGGTGTGAAAGGGATGGCAACAAATTAGTTATCAGTAATTACTGACTGTTTGGTTGCCAACTATTCATGTTGCATTTTAATTTAAATAATACTGTAGAATATATCATTAATATTGAATGCGACTTGGTTTCAGATTTTTTCATAAATGTATTCAAAGCTCAATTATATGAGCTTTAAAGTGGGGTGCTCCTTTTTAATAAATGGTGCCCTTATCTCTATTTAAAGGCAATGAACTGTTTTTCTGTAAATATTTTTCAATTATTGAAATATCATCAACATTTAATTGGTTGTTTTTTAGTAGATTTTTCTTGTCTTTTAACAGACGATATCCATCTTTTCCTTGTTTTATATAATTATTTACTAAAACATAATAATCTTTATTTAAATCAATTTCTAAAAAAGATGTGTCTTTTTCTTTAACAATTAAACTCTCTAAATAGTTTGGGGAATTTAGTTCCATATGATAAGAAAAACCATAACCACATGGAAAGCCACCACTTCGAGAACCATGATCTTCCATGATATATTTTAGTTCATCGGATATAATTTTTTTAAATTCAGATCCCTTTAATTTTATTATAGCAAAAGTATTTTTATAAGGAATCACTGATTTAAGGTAACTTGAATATAAATCACCTTCATATATATCAACTCTAAAAGCTCCAGAATTAAGTAATACTAGATCAATTTTATAATCCAATTTATTAAAATAGTCTAGATAAATTTGACTTAGAACATGACATGTTTCAGATCCATTTTTAGCAACAGAATTTTTTACAACACAAAAGTCAGTAGGGGATCTTGAGGAACATAAGGGTTCTTTGACTATTCCTAATTTTGAATCATTTTGTTTTATTTCTTCTAAGTATGGAGATAACACTTGAATCGCTTCCTTGTCTGGTTCAACTAATTCAAAATTTAAATAGTTTGTTTTTGTTAAATTATATTTATCATTTTCAAGTAAGAACTTGGTTGAGCCTTTACAAGAAATAACATTTCCATTTTTATCAAAATTCACATCTAAATTACCAATAGTTTTTCCATATTCATAAGCTTCTACAATGCATACTTTGTTTCCTTTTGCATTAGTTGTTAATACTGGAAATGAGTAATTAGTTTTGATATTTAACGCTTTGAAATCGCCTAATAGCTCATGGGAATCTCCACTAATTATTATATCAATATCATTGAATTTTTTTGCATCTTTAATATTTTGTTCCATACCTTGATGACTGACTAATATATGAATATTGATTCCTTTATTTTTTAAGATTTTAGTTTGCTCGTTTACTGAATTTATAGAATCTTTAAAAGTAATATTTTTTGAAATAGAACTGTTCTTTATCTTATCAGATGAAACAATACCATATAATCCTATATTTTTATCTTGATAAGCAACAAAACCCTTTAAATTTTGAATATTTGTATTTAAAAGAATAGAGTTAGGGGCTTTCGATTTCATAAAATTAATAAATTGATTAACTCCATCTATACCATAATCAAATTCATGATTGCCTAAAATATAATAATTAGTTCCTAATAATCCATGTGCAATTGCATCTAGTTTTCCTTTATATTTATCATAATTAGGAGCATAACCAACAATCTGATCTCCTGCTGAAATTATTAAAACATTTTGAGATTTTTGTTTTTCCTTTTTTATATAAGAAGTAAGAGTTGGAATACCACCAGATTTTAAAGTTATTGTTTTATTATCAATACTAAATACTACAGGCTGAGGTTGTATGTAAGAATGTGTATCATTAATATGCAGAATTTTTAAACTTGTAGAAACTTTTTGTGATTCAAAATCATTATTAGAATCTAAAGAGGAAGATAAAGAAGATGATGTGTGCGATGTACAAGACACACATGTTGGAATAATAATAAATGCAGAGAATCTTATTAGAGAAAAATATTTAAAAAATTTCATAAACCTTAAACAATAGATTAATAATCTTATAATATCATTTATTATAAAATTGCTTATAGAATAAGTCATTTTATTTTTATATTATCTTTTGTTAACATAATATAAATTATGCGATCTTGTGTTATGATTTTTGAAACACAACCTATTTTTACATACATTATTTAAAAAGTCTTATTAATATAAGACTTTTTATTTATTATTTATCTTTTATCTTTGTTTTATTGATTGATGTATAAAAATTATTCCACAGTTACACTCTTTGCTAAATTTCTTGGCTGATCTACATCATAACCTCTTAAAGATGAAACGTAGTACGCAATTAATTGTAAAGGTATTGTATAAATAATTGGTTCAATCATTTCAGAAACTTTTGGTAAAATTATAATATGTGTCGAAGAAGTTTCTAGCTTCTTATCCAATTCACTAGTGTTATCTGTAAATACAAATATTTCACCTTTACGAGCTTTTACCACCTGAATATTCGATATCAACTTTTCAATCAAATTATTGCTTGGTGCAACACAAATTACAGGCATATTTTCATCAATTAATGCTATTGGACCATGTTTTAATTCACCAGCTGCATATGCTTCAGCATGAATATAACTTATTTCTTTTAGCTTTAAAGCACCTTCCATAGCTATTGGCCATAATGTACCTCTACCTAAAAATATTGCATTACTTTTTTCATAAAGCTTTTCTGCAGTTTTTTCAATAGTCTTGTTTAAACTTAATATTTGTTCTATATAACTAGATGTAACTCTTAAATCTTTAATTATTTCTTTTATTTCGCTAGGACTTAATATTGATTTTACTTGTCCTAAAGCACAAGTTAATAATAGGAATGAAACTAATTGAGCTATAAATGCTTTAGTTGAAGCAACCCCTATTTCTGCACCTGCGCAAGTCATAAAAGCAAGGTCTGATTCTCTTACTAATGAAGAACTTAGAACATTACAGATAGCTAAAGTACCAATATAACCTAATTCTCTAGCCAAGCGTAAAGCTGCTAACGTATCTGCTGTTTCTCCCGATTGCGAAATCGTAATTAATAAAGTATTCGGTAAAACAATATTCTTTTTATATCTATATTCAGAAGCAATATCTACAAAACAAGGTATATTTAACTTACTTTCGATCCAGTTTTTAGCGACTAAACCCGCATGATAAGAAGTTCCACAAGCCACTATTTGAATTGCTTGAGTTTTTGAAAAAATTTCTTGTGCCTGATAACCAAATTCATTTAAATCAATGGAATTATCTTTAATTCTGCCTGCCAAGATATCTTGAACAATTTTTGGTTGCTCAAAAATTTCTTTTAACATGTAATGTTTGTACCCTTGTTTATCGCTAGCATCATACATTACATTGCTTTTATCTATTTTACGTTCTACTTTATTTCCATTTTTATCAAAAATATTTACATTTTTAATTGATAATTCGGCAATATCACCATTCTCTAAGAAACAAAATTTATTAGTAACCAATAGTAAAGCTAATTGGTCTGATGCAACATAGTGTTCATTGATTCCTATGCCTATTACTAACGGAGACCCAAATCTTGAAACAACTAGTTTATCTGGTTCATTTGAATCTATTACAGCTATACCATAAGCACCTTTTAATTCCTTAACAGCTTCCATTGTTGCTGATAATAATGTTAATGCTTTTGCATTAGCTCCGTATCTATGATAATGAATTAAATGAGCTATTACTTCTGTATCTGTTTCTGACGCAAATTCGTAGCCTTGAGCAATTAATTTGTCTTTTAATTCTTGATAATTTTCAATAATACCATTATGAACTATTGCAATTGTTCCAGAAGTATGTGGATGTGCATTATGTACTGACGGCTTTCCATGTGTCGCCCATCTAGTATGAGCAATCCCTATTTTTCCATCTATAGGAGTTTTACTCAAAGCATTTCTTAAATCGGCTATTTTTCCTAAACTTCTAACCCTCTCTAATTTTTTTTCATCTGTTACTACTGCAACACCTGCTGAATCGTATCCACGGTATTCTAACCTTGTAAGCCCCTCTAATAAAATATCTACGACATTACGTTGAGAAATCACACCAACAATACCACACATAAAAATCCCCTGATGAAAATAATACACATCTTTCTATAATAGACCTTTTGGAATCATTGTATCATACTCATACTAATCTGACACTTATTATAGTTAAAATTGTGTATTTTTGCTTTTAGGTTAACTTTAAATATACAGTATTTGTGCGTCGTAATATAGTTAAATATTTAATGCCATATCTAAATCTATACAATCTTGCTTTGAAGAAGACTTTGCAAGATCTTCTAAAGTTGTACCATCAACAACAGAATTTATAGCATCATTTAGTTTTAACCAAAATGCTATAGTTGCACAAGAATTTCTAATAGGACACTGATCTAAACCGTGTTCAATACATGGAACAGGTGCGAGATCACCTTCTGTTAATCTTAAAATATTTCCAATAGTTATTTCTTCTGGTTTTTTTGCAAGTTCATAACCGCCCTGCGTTCCTCTTCTCGCTCTAACTATTCCACCACGACGCATAAGAGAGATTATTTGTTCTGAGTACTTTTCAGAAATATTTTGTCTTTCTGCTAAATCTTTTAATCTTATAGGTTCTGAAACTTTTGAGCGAGCTAATTCTATCATCAGTCTTAATGCATAACGACCCTTTGTTGAAATTTTCATAAGAAATCCTTTTTTCCTATTTTGTTTATTTTTACAATTTCTAGCATACTTATAATAATAAGTATTTAGATATTTTATATAATATAAAAGACATTATTATCTATTACATGTGATTATACACTAAATTGCTAGGTTTGATATTTTTTTAATTATTATTTATTGATTTTGTTAAAAATACTCTGCTTTCATTTCTATTGAAGCATTGAGATTTGTTGATTACTTTTCTCATTTTTATTATATCTATACTCTTAACCAATTAAGAAATAAGACTATTCATTGTTTTTATGTTGATAATAATAATTAAAAAATAAATAATTAAAAAAATACATAAAACCTATTGTAATAGTATGAATACTATGATAATATAATCCCCATCGTTTTACTATGATTTAAAAAACTAAATTAGTGAGGAATAATAATTATGACATATAGATATGAGACATTACAATTACATGCAGGTCAAGAGCAAGCAGACAGTGCTACAGGAGCTCGTGCGGTACCAATCTACCTAACATCTTCTTATGTTTTTAATAATTCAGAACATGCAGCTGATAGATTTGCATTAAGAGATCCTGGTAATATATATAGCCGTTTAACAAACCCTACTGTAGATATTTTTGAAAAACGCGTAGCTGCTTTAGAAGGTGGTGTTGCGGCAGTGGCAACAGCTTCTGGTTTAGCTGCAATTAATTATGCAATTCTAAGTGTTGCTGAAGTAGGTCACAATATTGTCGCTGCTAAGAATATTTATGGTGGTACTTTTAATTTGTTAGAACACACCCTACCAAACTATGGCGTAAAAACAACGTTTGTAGCCCCATCAGACTTTGATGCAATAGAAAAAGCTATAGATGAAAATACAAGAGCTATTTATGCTGAAACTTTAGGAAATCCTAACTCAGACGTTGCAGATATAGAAAAACTTGCTAAAATCGCTCATGCTCATAAAATACCATTAATTATTGATAGTACTTTTACACCATCATCTGTTTTTAGACCAATTGAACATGGAGCTGATATCGTAATACATTCTGCAACTAAATTTATAGGTGGTCACGGCACAGCTTTAGGTGGTGTTTTAGTTGATTCTGGAAATTTCAATTGGGAAGAATCGGGGAAGTTTCCATCAATAACAGAACCTAATCCAGCTTACCATGGTGCTATTTTTAGTAAAGTTGCTGGTAAAGCTGCTTTTGCTGTAAAAGCTCGAGCTATTTTCTTAAGAAATACAGGGTCAACATTATCTCCGTTTAATGCATTTATTTTATTACAAGGGTTGGAAACTTTATCATTGCGTGTTGAAAGACACATTGAAAACGCTTTAAAAGTTGTTCAATATTTGAACAATCATCCAAAGGTAACAAAAGTAAATCACCCTTCTGTTACCAATGATGTACAACAAAAGGAATTGTATAACAAGTATTATCCTAATGGTGCTGGCTCTATATTTACTTTTGAAATTGATGGAGGTGTAACAGAAGCACGCAAAGTTATAGATCATCTAAAATTATTCTCCCTCTTAGCAAACGTTGGTGATGCAAAATCATTAGCAATTCACCCAGCTTCAACCACCCACTCACAGTTAAATGAATCAGAATTGCTAGAACATGGTATTAAACCAAATACCATAAGATTATCAATTGGTATTGAACACGTTGATGATATTATTTATGATTTAGAACAAGCTTTAGATAGTTTATAATTAATTTACAAATATTTAATTACATTTATATAAGGTTCTTTATTTAAGTAATTTAATTAAAGAACCTTTTATTTTATATATTAGATGTCAATAATTCATAAATATGAATTATAATAGGAATAGTTATAATACAACATATTGTTGAAATAATATTTATAGCAACACTATTCTTATAATCTTTTTCGCAAAGTACTGCAAATTGAGTTATAGACACAGCACAAGGAGCAGCGACTGATACTAATGAAATACCTAAGATATGAATGTTATTTTCGGAAAATTTAAAACAGTATGAAACACCAAAATAGATAAAAGTTATAATTATTGGAAATAATATCAATCTTACACATGCAACACCTAAAGCTCTTAACGTCCAAATTGTCAATAAATTCGACATACCTATAATAATACCAATATTAATCATAGACAAAGCACCTATCATATTACCAACTTTTTGCATCGCTTGAAGCAAATAAGAAGGTAATGGTATAGAAAGAAAATAACAAATTAATCCTATAGCAATGGCCCAGATATTAATATTTTTACAGAAAACAGAAAGATTAAAATTTTTTTTACCACTAACTAATGTTAAACCATGTGTCCATATAAAAAATGTTTGAACAGCCATATAGGCAGATGCGTACATAACCATTTCTGTTCCGAATACAGCTGCAACTAAAGGAATTGTCAAATTACCTGAGTTTGAATATATTATATTAGCTTTTTCAATATCTGTATATTTAAACGCATTAAAAACTTTTGACAAAACAATAAATGCTAAATGGCAAAATATAGCTGCAATAGCAGAAATCAATAATCCAGTAGATGTGTCTGAATTAAAAGATGATTGGTATGAAATAATTATTAAACATGGACATACAAGGTAAATAATCAATTTTGCAATTTTTTTTGCTAGTTCTTCATCAAAAACTTTAAGTTTACAACATACTATAGACATCATAATAATTATAAAAAGAACACCTATCTGTTCTGCAAGCATATAAGAAAGCGACATAATTACTCCCAAAACATAATTATTGTACTTTATTAAATATAACATATAAACTTTAATAACTTAACATAATAAAAACATATTTTACAAAATTAAGCATATATAAATTATACAATGCAAATGCTTGACTATATTAGTTATGAAAATTATAATAATCATAATGTTTAAATGTATTATTCTCTATTAAAAATACTATTCTATATAATGTACAACGATTACTCTAAAGGGATAGATTTATGAAAATTTGTGTTATAGGTGCTGGATATGTTGGATTATCATTAGCAACTATGTTAGCTGTAAAACATGATGTAAAATTACTAGAAATTAACAAAGAAAAAGTTGATTTAATAAATAATAAAAAATCACCTATAACAGATGATTATATAACTGATTTTTTATCTAACAAACCGCTTTTTTTAAAATCTTCAAATAATCCATTAGATTGCTTAACAAACGAAACAGAATTGGTGTTAATTGCAACACCTACAAATTATGACCCCAAATTTAATTACTTCAATGTAGATACAGTTAATGATGCGATTAGCGAATCTCTTAAAAATGCAAATAATGCAGAAATTGTTGTAAAGAGCACCCTACCAGTTGGATATATTGAAAAAACATCAAAAGATTTTAATACAAAAAAACTCCATTTTTCTCCAGAATTTTTAAGAGAAGGAAAAGCTTTGTATGATAATCTTTATCCATCAAGAATTATTATTGGAACTGAAAATAAAGATTTTGGGGAAAAATACATAGAGCTTTTAAAATCTGCATCCCTTATAAATAATGATGATATTCCATCATTAATAACATCACCAACTGAAGCTGAATCTATAAAATTATTTGCAAATACTTATCTAGCAATGAGAGTTGCATATTTCAATGAACTTGATACTTATGCAATATCTAAAGGTCTTGATACCAAAAATATTATAGAAGGTGTTTGTCTAGATCCTAGAATTGGGAATTTTTATAATAACCCATCTTTTGGGTATGGTGGTTATTGTTTACCAAAAGATACTAAACAGTTATTAGCAAATTATAATGATGTGCCTAGTACTCTAATTAAAGCGATTGTTGATTCAAACACCATAAGGAAAGATTTTATTGCTCAAGAAATTTTAGATAAACAACCTAACGTTGTGGGAATATACAGATTAATAATGAAAACAGGTTCTGACAACTTCCGCTCTTCATCTATTCAAGGTATTATGAAAAGAATTAAGGCTAAAGGTATTAAAGTTGTTTTATATGAACCAATGCTAAAAGAAAAACTATTTTTTAATTCTGAAAATATTACAGATCTGAATGAATTTAAAAAAATATCAGATATTATTGTAGCAAATAGATTGAACAATGATCTTCTTGATGTATCTGATAAAGTTTATACAAGAGACTTATTCAGTAAAGATTAAGCTTTCTTTAATAAATCTGGTCTAAAATATGAGATAGATCAGATTTTTAATATATTTCTTATAATATTAGTTCTACCAAAATCTTAACTTTAGTTAATAATTTTTCTTTTCCTTTAGGTATATCAACTAAAGTAGAACGAAATTGAAATTCCTTTGCTATAGGAAGATTAACTACAAAAACGACATCTTCATTTACAAAATATGTTTATAACTCAAGTTTCCCACTTAAATTAGATGGAAAACAACATACCAACCTAGATTCTATGCGATCTTAGGTACTTTTTAACGTAAACTTTTTTAAAAAGTATAACTAAATCATCCTTTGAAGTTATTTATTGC
>JBJFGR010000097.1:0-43953 GCA_051892875.1 Succinivibrionaceae bacterium | reverse complement strand
ACTTTTATAATCAAGATGTAGATTTTATTTTGACAAAAGAAGAAAAAATTGCTAGAATAAAAAAGAACAAAGAGAAGTACTACAAAGAACGATTAGCTAAGATGGTATTTGATTCGAAAGGTAGACAAGGTAAATGACTACGGAATTAGAAGCTAAGTTAATAGACCAAAACGAAAAGTTAACTAAAACTTTATTACAAATCAAAACTATAATTCAAAACGGTAATAGAATTGATTTGGAAATGCTTAAAAAAGAAATAACATTAATAATCGATCAAGAGTTGAAACTAGATGGTAAATAATTTTGTAATCGAAATCGAAAAAGAATTAAAAAAGCAAATAATATCTGACTTGATATTCAATACAGATAGACTTTTGGATAATGAACCTTTTTTTATGAAAGGTACTGATATTGAATTTGTAGACGATTCCTGCGTTTTTACTTTCTTTACATTTTCAACGATAAAAAATATTGTCTTAGAGCTTTTTAAAAATAGGCTTAAAAATGTAGAGATCAAAGATAGTGTAAATACAATTACTCTTTGCGGTGTTTCTTCTTATGATGATTTAATAGGATTATTAACTATATGCAAATAAGCAATAAACTTATTATGGAATTATCTAAAACTGCTTTGAAATATGCCATACTCTTAGATATTTCATACAATAATAATATCTTAAGTTTTAAAATCAATTCGAAAAGTTATGATTGGGGAATAGGTAAGTTTTTATCTAATTGTTTTACAGTTTTATCAAAATACTATAATATTACATATAACAAAGGTTGTTTTACAATCAATGATCTTACAAATGAAACTCTATTTATTAAAAGGCTGAAAAAAATTGACAATCGATGAAGAAACATTTGAAACTGTGTTTAGAAAGTTTTGGTATCCTTTTTCACTCGATTTGTTGACTCTCACGTTTAAAGAAACAGCAAAAGCATTATTTATTATTTGTAAATTCGAAGATGAGCATATTGAATCTTCTGGTATAAATACAATTCAAAAAGCTTTTCACGTTGCAGTTTTAAAAGATCACTTAAATAAACATCAAGAATTAAAAGATCAAATAAGAATAATAAATGAGTATGTAAACAAGAATAGTAAAATTACATTTGAAATTAAAGATCCTGACTTATTTTATGCATATATGAGATTGAAAGGATAAATATGATTTTTATAGCAGATGTTATCAGAGATAATAAGAAAGTTGAAGTAACTGGTCCCTTCGAAAAAGTTATCAAACAATGCATGCCAGATGTAGATCCTAAAGAATATGTACGTGGATTTTTTATATTTTTAAATTACTTTAATATTACAGAAAATTCGTCTGGGTATGCTTATTGGTATTGTAACGATTCAGGCAGAAGATATGTTACTTTAGATTTCAGTGACATTTATCATAATACTTTATATGAAATTGCTAATTTTAAATATTTTAAAGATGCCGGAATAAAACCACAGTATACTACAATCTATAATAAAACGCGTTATAGTTTAACCATTCCGGTGCAAGAAGATTGGGAAGTTTTTCTTGGATATATAAAGATTACAAACTATTAAATAAACTGTTTTACAAAAAATGTTATCGACGTTATACTATATTTAATAACAACGATTGAAAGGAAAATAAATGAACAAACTAGTTAAAATAAAAGTAGACGGAATGATTTTTGATTCTTTAGTAAAAGCTGCGCAGTTTATTAAATGTAATGCTTATTCGATTAGTAATAAGTTTACATCTGCTAAAAGCAATAAAATTGAATTTAAAGGACATTCTGTTGAAAAAATTGAAGCAAATAATTTGACGGTTAAATCAAATCACGGTAGAAAAAAAGTTAAAGTAAAATGTGTTACTACCGGTGAAGTTTTCAATTCTATTTCCGATGCAGCTAAAGCACTTGGTATCAATGCATGGACTTTTGGTCTTAAAATGGAAACGAATGGTAAGTATGTTGATGCTCAAGGCAAAGAATATGTTCGTGAAACACCGATTAATAGAAGTAGTAATACTGAATATAAAAAGACTAAAAACGACACGATTATATCTAAGCCTCGTCATGAAATGATTAAAGATACAATTATTGAAACTATAGAAAATCTCGATGTAGAAAAAACAGTTGAAAAAATGGTTGCATCAAAAACTGAAGAAATTCGTGATCTTGAAAAAGTTGCTACTAAATTGGCGGCAAAGAGCAAGTACAGTGAAGCAGCTATGATTTATGAATTGCTGAATACTCTTACTACAAAATAATAAAATTTATCCTTCAAATTGGACTTGATTTTTAACGAATCAGGTCCTTTTTGTTTTACATATCAAATCAATTATGATAAATATTAAATAATGTTAAACAAATGAAAGAGTTAGAAAAATGACAAAAATTACAGTACTTGATAATGGTTTTAAGATTGTTACTGAAAAAAGAAATTTTAACAATGTTTCTATGGGTATTTTTGTAAAAGTCGGTCTTTTTAATGAAACTGATGAAATGAATGGTATATCTCATTTTCTTGAACACATGGCATTTAAAGGTACTAAAACTAAAACAGCTCAAGAATTAGTAGATAGTATTGAAAAACTCGGTGGTAATTGTAATGCATTCACCAGTACTACACATACAGCATATTTAGTTAACCTTCTTCCTGAGCATTGGAAAGCAGGTGTAGATTTCCTTTTTGATATTATTAAAAACTCTACTTTCCCAGAAGAAGAAATTGAAAGAGAACGAAATGTAATCCTTCAAGAAATTGCTATGTATGAAGATAATATCAGTAGTGTTAGTTGGAATGAAATCATTAGTAATGCCTTTAAAGGACAAGCTTTAGGTAGAAAAGTAATCGGTACAGAAGAAAACGTAAAACGATTTACTAGAAATGATTTAATTAAATATATAACAGATGGATATGTTGCCAATAAAATGACTTTTTCTATTTGTGGTAATGTTAAACACGAAGAAGTTGTAAAATATGTAAAAGAGGCTTTTTCTAATTTAAATACAGAATTTAAGTTACAGGAATTTTCTTCCAAATACAAATCACCTAAGAAGAGAAAAGAAGTTGAAACTAAGTTTGATCAGGCACATGTTTGTTTGACTGTTCCTGGACGTAAAATGTTTGAAAGAAGTAATTATGTTCATTCCATTTTTAATAATATTCTTGATGGTGGTATGTCAACACGATTGTTCCAAGAAGTACGCGAACGTAATGGTTTGGGATATGCAACTTCTACTATTGCAGAGAGTGAACCTAATACCGGTATTTATGGTGTTTGGGCAGCAGTTGATAAAGAAGACATTGAAAAAACAGTAGAAGTCTTAGAGGCCACATTTAAATCAATGATGCAAAGTATTGGCGACGATGAGTTTGAAAAAGCCAAGAATATCACTTTATATAATCTTACAAGTAAAGAAGATGACTGCTATTCAGTAATGGAGGCTAATGCAGTTTGTGGTATATTTGATAAGAAACGCAAATCATTAAAAACTAAAAAAGCAATCATTAATAAAATTACAAAACAAGACGTTATTGAATATGCTAAATCTTTGTGTGATAGAACAATGGATGTTGTAATTGTTAAACCTAAAACTGAAGAAAGGATTTAAAAATGAAAAAGGAAAAAGTTTTGGAACCTAATGAATACTTTCATGGGTTAAAGGATAAGATTCATAAGACAGATTTGGCTACAATCGAAGAAGATATTAAAATGGTAACAAATCTTATCGAAGAAGCTAAAGAAATTGGTCAAAATGCTCTTGCTAAAAACTATGAAGATCTAGCAATTACTTATTTTAAAGAAAGAGTCATTTTTAAGCATGGATATTCTAAATATGTTAAAAAAGATGATATTGAAAAATATATCAGAAATGTTAAAGATCAAGTAGTTAAAATTTGTGAATTGGAACTGTTTCCGAGGACTTTGCCTAAAGAAGTATCAGATAAAATTAAAGAGTTGAAAAAACTTAAAATTTTTGATGACATGTGGGTTGTTTTTATTGACTATGAACAAAAAGAAAACCTTACAAAAGAAGAAAAGGAAACGAGATCTAAGAACAGAGACCCTATCCTTTTTGCTACCTTTGAAGAATGTATGGATCGCTTTTATTTCATTGCAGATTGGGATGATGATATTTGTGATTTAAAATTTGAAGATATGGTTACGGAATTGAAGAAACTTGATAAAAAATACGCTGTCAAAGAGATTATCAAAGATGGTGAAAAATATATGCAAGAATTAATTAAAGAGCGTAATCATAAACCAGTGAAACTTTCAGATAAGATTAAATCAACATGGAAAAGTCTGTTAGATATTTGGAAGGAATAAGCTTTGCACGCGTAAAGGAGCGTTTTAATGATTATCTTCAGTGCAAAGAAGAATTAAAAGATAACACTAGAATGCTCTATTGTCTTGTTAAGAATACTGGACAAATCGATGTGTTACTTATACCTCATAATAAAGAATTTGCATCTCGCACTAAACATTGGGAGCGTCTACCGGTAAATATTGATCGTACTATCGATAATGTTTTTAAGAAATTAATATATAAAAAGTCTAAAGCCGACGATTTAGCTGAGCTAATACGCGCTAATATACAGTTCCATGAGGATCGTGTAGCACAACAACTTTATAATCAAACTGTAAATGATGCTAGAGAAGAACATCGTCGAAATTTAGAAATGCAATTAGAAAATCCTGGTACAGTTGGTATTTACAACGATAACGACGAATTGATAGATGTTGTTTACAGCGAAGAATATGCGGAATACTTAGAAGCGCATAAGAATTTTCAACGTTTAGGTTATTCTCACATTGAATTATTACGACGTAAACAACTCGAATATTCTATCGAAGAAGGATCAATGTATAGACCGGATTTTAGTCATGAACAAAATCAATATATAAGTAAGGAATTGTCGCAAGGTAGTAAATTTTGGCACAAATTTCTAAAGAAGACAAGTCTGAATCAAATGTATTGCAAAGAATGTGGTATGCCAATAGACGATTGTGAAAGACACGTTTGTGATACATATGATATACCAACAAAAGTAGAACGAATCTTTACTAAACTGTCTTTAAAACATTTTGTACAACCTAAGATGTTTGGTGTAAAGCGTTATGATATTTTAAGAAATGAAATTTTAGGAAATAAAGTAACTGAAATCACAATACCAGAAAATTATGAAATACCAGAATATAAAAAAGAAATATTAGCAATGAATGATATAAGACGTGATAATTATAATCCAGAAGAAAATTTTAACATAGTATAAAATCGGTTTTATTTATTGATAATATAAGCTATAATAAAGATGTTTTAAAAATTAAGAAAGGGAATAAAATGTTCAAATCCAAGACTAGTGTTTTGCTTACAACAATTTTTGGGGTTTTGTTTATCGCAGGATTTTGGCTTGTAAGCACTTATGTTTCAACTGTAAATAAAGAAGTTGATTTGTTTTCAATGATCACAGAAAAACAAAAGAGCAATCAACAGATTCATGATAAAATGTGGAAAATTATTCAGCAGAGTGGTAATATTGCTGAAAAGGAAAAAGAAGCTTTTATGTCTGTAGTAACTGCATATATGGCACCACGTGAAGGAAATACACTTGATGGTCGTGGCTCTTTCATGAGTATGCTTAAGGAAGCTTATCCTAATGCTTTGCCAGAATTAAACTATACAAATGTACTTAATGTAATGGAAGCAGGAAGAGCAGAATTTCAACGTAATATGACTGAGTTGTTTGATATTTGTAGAGAATATACTCGTTTGACCGAACGTATTCCTACTAGATGGTTTGTAACTGCTCGTCCAGAAAAAGCAGAACTTTGTAAAACAGTTACATCTACTCGTACCGTTAAATCCTTTGATACAGGTGTAGACGATAACGTAGATATTGATTGGTAATTTAAGTTTTCCATCGGGTTTGGCGGAACCTTAAAAACCGCCTTTTATTTTCAGAAAGGGATAGCATGCAGTTTATTTGTTTATTAGCTTTTGCAAACTTAATTTTCGGGTTTGTATTCGCATATCGTTCAAGAAGAATTACATACGGCGAATTTTTTCTAGTTTCTGTTGTAGTATGGCTTTTGATGTCTTTAGTATATGGCATTTATTATAAGATTCGTATCAGTGATAATAAATTCATAAACGATAGAGTGATTTCTATGAGATATGAAGGTCCGTGGGTATCACATTATACTTGCTGTAAACGTCATGCTACACGCTGTCATGGATCAGGTAAACATAGAACTTGTACTACATATTGTGCATGGTGGGGAACTTGTTATAAATCAGAAGGTGATTATAGCGAATATACATTAGAAAAATACGGTACACATCGATTGCCTAATGAAAAATTACACGAGTTAAAAGATTTATACTTTAGTGGTCCAGAAGTAGTCAAAGGGTCTAGACCAAGTTATACGAGTGGTGATAAAAACGATTATATTTGGAAAATCAGACCGGGTAAAATTGCGCCTTGGACTGGAACAGTATCTTATAAAAACTATGTTGGACCAAGTGAAAATATAATTAAAGGTAATTCAAATATAGGCGAAGAGGTAGAGAAACATCCAGCTAAATATTTCTTTGAGGGTTTTACATTCAATAAAGTTATCGGTGTAAATTTAGATCAAACAAAATTAGCTATTCTCAATTCATCTCTGGAATCTGATGCAAATATTATTGTTTATGGATTTAAAGATGGAACCTTATCTCAATGCGAAAATTTGAGAGCCAAATGGATTGGAGGCAAAATAAATGATTTGGTATTTTGTATTATTTATGATGACGTTACAATTACAAGAGCAAAAGTATTTGGTTGGACAGAAAGTGAAATTGTTAAAACCAAATTACAGTCTGAATTGGTTAATTTAAAGTTAAAAGATTTCTATAATAAAGCTAATAAATTTAAAGAGATAATTGACAAAGAATATATCTCGAATACAATGGAAAAGTATAATTACCTCTCCGTTAAAATTAGAGGTTGGGATTATGTATTGTTTGTATTCTTTTTCTTAGCTTTTGCGACTGTCGGTTGGATTTTAATGTATATTAATGATATATATGATGACAGAAGATTCTAGTAAGTTATCTGTTTTACATATATAGCTAATTGTGTCATAATATATAATATAAGGTTATGATGGAGAGTTTGTTATGACTAATGTATTTAAATATGGCATTTTAATTCTGTTATCAGTATTTTCATTTGATGTATTGGCAGAAGAACCGACACCTAAAAAGAAAGATACCTTTTTGTTGCTGCAATGTGAAAATCATCACAAGCGAGTACATAATAGGTTAAGAAATATTAATAACGATTTAGTAGGTGCTGATTACTGGACAATTACTAATAACGATGGATTCTATTATGTTCCTTTCGGTGTTAATTGGGAAGATGTAGAAGAAGCTTGTTATGCTTATCCTATATATATTGAAATTGCTACATACAATCGATCGGTTTCTTATGCTGATGCCAGAGAATGTAAAGAAGGTATATATGGAAGAGGTAAAAAATATAAACGCGATAGTCACGGTGGTTTTTTTGAAGGCGTGTTTACAAATAGCTTTATTCCAGCAACTGAAACTTGTAATATTCAGGTGAAATATCGGTATGTTGATGGAACAGCTTTAAAATTACAAGCTACCGAAAAAAGAACATGTGAATTAGCGAAATTGCATTTTTATAACCTTATTACAGATTCAGGCTATGGAAAAGAAGGTTGGCATAGGAATTGGCAAGACTTGAAATGTAAAGAAATTACTATAGAAACCTTTGAATTAAAAACTGGAATTTCTGTAAGAGAATTAAGACAAACTGTTGCAAAGGAAATATTATAATGGTAGATATGCCGGAATATTTATATCTTAAACCTAATTGTCATATTGAAAAGGGTCCAGGTAATCTTAAAGTAATTCCAGCTATACTTAAATTTAATAAAGAAATCGAAAGTGTAGAAGAATTTGAAGATATTTGTACATATTATCGTATACATGGTGCAGGTATAAATTTGAACGATTACAATCTTAGAATCGATAATGTTATGAGGGATTTATCTAAAACAAAAATGGCTCTCATTACAAATTATTCTAACTCTAACAACTTTGTATTCGGTGGAAGATCTTTTAATAAAAATCAACGTGACAAAGTTTATTTGTATAATGTTGTTGGAATTGGAATGGATAACCCAAATTTAGAAAAAATAAATAAAAAGAGAAAGGAAAGAAGTGATAATTTAAAAGAAACAATTAAGACATCTAAATATTTAAAACAAGTCACAAATGACAGTATAGTATTAGATGAAAACAAATTATATGAACTCATAGTAGAAGAACAAAAAGATAATAAAATAATATCAGATATTTTAAAGAAAAGATATAAGATAGTACTTAGTATTAGATGAGAATAAAATGAAGAAGAAGAAGAATATTGAATATAACGAAGACGGTGCTGCTCCTTGCAAACATTGTAAACGTAATAAAATTAAAAGCTATCCATATATAAGTCAAGTAGATGATTTATACTATGCAAAATGTCCGCATTGTAATCATTTTGATCCTTATGAATTTTTAGGGATATCTAAGAAACGTACAATCGAACATTGGAATGAAACTATGGAAGCAGGGGTAAAATAAAAGGGGATTGTTTATTTCCCCTTTCTTTTTTTTTAGATATCCATAACTGCAACACTTGCTTCTTCTGCTAATTTTAATGATAACTCTAAATTGTCTTTCCAAAATTGTGATACAGCATTAAGATCACTTGAATTTCTATAATAAACTAGTTTTATACCAGATTGAATAATAAGTGACATACAATGCACGCACGGAGGATAACCATAAACGAAAATAGAACAATCTGTCAAATCTTGTTTTGCATGTAATATTGCATTTTCTTCAGCATGTAACATTAGCATACGTTTCATTTCTTTATCTTGTAAACGCTCTTCTGAATCAACAATACCTTTTGCAAAACCATTAAAGCCGGTACTTATAATTCTTTTGTTTTTATCTACGATTACAGCGCCAATTTTACGACTTGGATCTTTAGACATAGTAGAAACAGTCTTAGCAATAGTCATAAAGTGCTCAAGCCACTGTAGTTCTCTTTTATATTTTTCCATAATTACCTCTTATTTTTGTTTTACATCATTTATTTTATATGGCATACTTTACATAAAGTAAAGCAAAAAGGTAATCAGATGGTTAAATGGTATATAAATACGGTTTATGACGGTCAGGAAAAAATAAACGAATGTGGTTATTTTTTATGTAATTCATTTCATAATTCGATTAGAAAGACTAATGGTATTTATTTTTCCTTTGCTGATTTGGATTACTGTGTTATTAAAGATTCACTTATAGCTGGAAGCTTAGGTAAAACTAAAGACATTTTACGGGTATTGAAATGGATTGTTGATAACAAATTTGATTGCTCACAAAAAGTAATAGATAAGTTTCTTAAGAAGACTTTAGATTATACGGAGAAACATCAATGAATGAAAACATTAAAAAAATTTTAGAAAAATGTAATGAACAATATTCTAATGGTCTTCTTTATAAGTTAACTAAAGAAGATGTTTTAGTTATTTCAGAAGATTTGTTGCTAGATTTAGAAGAAGATGAAGTAACAGATGAAATTTATGACATTCTGTACTATACTGCTAAATCAAAATACCCAACAGATCTTTTCTTTACAAAACTGACATCTAATAATACTGGTTATGGTGAAGAAATTGTTCACGAAATACCAATGGGAAGTATGGATGAGTTAAAAGCAGGTGATTGGGAAAAATGGAGCAAAGGTCATAAAAAATTTGTACTTTCTGATAAATTAGATGGATGCTCAATTATCCTTACCTATGAAAACGGCGAATTAAAAACCGCTGCCACGAGAGGTAGAGGTTTAAAAGGTAAAGATATTATGCGTCATGTAAAATTAATCAGAAGTATTAAAAAAACAATTCCTTATAAAGATAAAGTTATTGTTCGTGGTGAATTACTTTTTAAAAAATCTATGATCGATTGGTTAATAGGCGAAGTTAAAGAAACTACTGGCAAAGTTTATAAAAATGGCCGTAATATGATCGCCGGCCTATTAAACAGTAAAGACGCTTCTTATGATCTTGCTAATGCTAATTTTATTGCATATTGGACTTCTTTGTATTTTGGTAATTCTTTTAAGTTTTTAAACGAACAAGGTTTTGAGGTTGCTTATAATCATGAAGTTTATAGAAATTGGGAAGAAAAAGATTCAGAAGGTAATGTTATCCAAAAAGAACTTACCGACGCCGATTTAATTTCTATGGTAAAGACTAGACTTGCAAATTCAAACTACGAATTAGATGGTGTTATTCTTACTCAGTTAGATAATGTCGAAGAAGGTTTTGAAACCGGTACCATTAATCCAAAAGCAAGCCGTAAATTTAAAATTGGTATCTATAATAATATTGCAGAATCTATAGTTACAAATATTAAATGGCAAGTTTCTAAATTTGGTGTTTTTACTCCAGTAATTGAAATTGAACCGAGAGAAGTAAGTGGTTGTACTGTTACAAATATTACTGCACACAATTATAAAAACCTTATAACTAAAAAGTGTGGTATTGGTTCAAAGATTAAATTCTGTAGAGCTGGTTTAGTTATTCCATATTTGATGCAAGTACTTACTCCTTCAGAAAATTACAATTTACCGAATGTTGAAACGAGAACCGAAGGTGTTGATCTTATTCTTAACGATTATGATTTAAATGAATACTCTTGTGAAACATTTATTCAATCTATGGTTTATTTTGGTAGAAAATTGGATATTGATCAGATGGGGTATGGTAATTGCTCAACCTTATTTTGGGAATGTATGAAGGATAATTTAGTACTTGATGCATTTGAGTTTTTAGGACTTCCAGAAGGTTTAATTTCTGATATATTAGGGAAGAATGGCGAAAAGCTTGAAGCTAGCTTAAAAGCCAAAAAAACAACCTCTACGGAAGCTCAGATTTGTGCAGCATTAAGTGTATTCGGAAAAGGTATTGGAGAAACTGTTTTAAATAAAGTTTATTCCAAATATAATACATTGTTTGTAACAGAAGAACAACTTAATGCTCTGGAAGATTTTGGCGATGTAAGAATAGCACAGTATTTAAATGGAATTGAATCCTGGAAAACCATTCGTGAATTATTAATTAAAATAGGCTGGGTATTCAAAGAACCAAAAAATAAAGATGTAAGTGGACCAATTGTATGTTTTTCTGGAATTCGTGATAAACAATTCGCAGCTTACCTAGAAGAAAATGGCGGAACTGCTACAGATAGCTGGAAAAGCAGTGTAACACATTTAGTAGTAAAGGATAAAAACGGTAATTCTAGTAAAATTAAAAAGGCATTAGAAAAAAATATACCAATTTTAACCCTGGATGAAGCAAAAACGTTATTCGGAGAAAAGTAAATGAAAATACAAAAATCTGATTTTTTATCTTTTCGACATAATGATGCTGTAACAATACAAGACCTTCCAACCACTACCAGTGAAGTTGTCTTAAGTGAATGGAGGGATATAACGCTTTCGAATCAAGTTGTTACTTTTGATGATTTAGTATCAGGAGAGAAAGTATATAAAGCTTTATTTATACATCTTTGCCGAATTCATCCAGAAAAAGAAGAAGACTATAAGACACTACTGAAAATTTATAATGAAGATTACAGATTAACAGCTATAACTATAGAAAATGAAAATATGAAACAAACATTAAATAAATTGAAAGAGACATTCGATGAATAATCATTTTGGAACAATGCCATATAATCCAAATTTTGCTTGTGACACAACTCCTGGCACTAATGAATCTTATGAAATATCGCCGTTAGACATACAAATCTGCTATAAAAAGTTATTTGATATTTATAAAGGAGCTTTTCCGAATCAGGAAGGTGAATTCATAACGTTACTCCGTTTATATAATGGAGATTATAGACGTACAGTAATTACTATTGAAACTAAGTTACTAGAAAAAGAAGCAACTGAGATGAATGAATTGTTTGGAGCTAAGTTACCATAAATTTGCTTTACAAAACACTTTCCTTATGTTATTATAAAAATATGATAAAAATGAATTTATCATATTTTAGAAAAGGAAATAAAATAAGGAATAAAAATCATGGTTTGCAAAGCATTAGATCGTAAATTAATTCGTGTATCAAAAGAACGAACAAAAAAAGTAGGTGTACGTAGTATAAATGACATTATTAACAATACACCTAATCTTACTTTCGCTGAAAAAATCGCATACATTCGTCATCATTATACCTATTATGAGGGAAATTATCCTATGTTCCATCATAAAAACGGTAAACCAAACGAAGTCAAAGCAGAACTAAATAATTTAATTGTAGATGTATTAAATAAAAAAGTACAGCCTGATGTTTTATCTGCATTTAATAAACGTATTTTAGAATGGCGCAAAGAAAACAACATAGCAAATGAAAATATTGTTGACTCTTATATACCAGTTGTTAATAAGCCTACTCCTGCTTGGAAACTTTCTGTTGAAACAGTTAAATCTGCTAAACCGTATATTTGTATAATTGATAAATACTTAAAGTCTTCTTTTAATGATTTAACAGATAAAGAAGAAGAAACTATTTCATACAAAGAAATTAAGAAAAAAGCATTAGATTGGGTATATAATCTTTCCGAAGAAGAATTAGATAACTTAATTGCTTCTAATCGTATTTTAACTGATATTAAAGATAAATTGTTAAAAGCTAGAAATTATGAATACTCTTTAATTAAAGAAAAAATGAGACAATATGCAAAAGATTTAGGCTATTTAAATTCAGATCGAGCCTGTGCTGAATAAAATTGTTTTACATATTTAAAAAACAGGATATTTTAAAATATCTTGAATCAATAAGGAATACGTTATGCTTAATTTCTATAAAAACTCAATCACAGTACCGTTTGTGGGTGGATTAGCTAGTTACGAGAAATTTGAACATGTACACGTGTATATTTATTATGATTGGTTAACTACTTATAAAACATTAGGATTGGTTTATAATTCAATTAAAAATTTATTCCTCGATAAAGAAAATATTGAGGTGCCAGATAGTATTGGTTATGAAATTAAATTTGTAGATCAAGAAACTGGAAATACCAAATTCGATCCTATTTTTAAGATTACTCGTAAAGAAGGTGATACTGTTGCTCGTCATCAAGAAATATTAGCGGCAATGGTATTAATTGAATCATTAAACGAAATAAATAAAAAAAATTTAAATTTCAAAAGTACACCAGATCTTGATTTGTTACTAGCAACAATTCGCTTACAATACGCTTTTCCTTATGATATGGGAAAGATATTAGCAATATTTTTTGATTCAGAGTTTGAAAAATGTTTTTCGTAGCTGATTTTCAATATAATTCTATTTATAATAGAAGGTGTAAAACAAGAGTAAGATTTATTTCTTATAATATAACTGACTTTTCGATAAAGAATGCACAGTATAATTATTTATGTGATCAGGAATTTCTTGAGTATTTATGGAAAATTAGTAATACGATTCAAAATGTGAATAAAGGCGAATCTATGTATAGAAATTATACTTTTATAATTGAAAGTTTTCCAGAAGAAATACAAACGTTACTTTCTATATCAAAAGATGTTGTAGGAACTTTTAAAATTTACTTAAATGATGAAAAATTAGATAAATTAGCAAAGGAATAAAAATGTTTGGTTTAGAAAAGTTATTTAAAAGAAAAACAGATCGTTTTGTTTATGAATTAGGAAATTTATTAGATAATCCTGATAAAACTTTAGTATGTTATAGTGACTTGTACAAAAAGTTAGGTCTTTTTTCAAAATTAGAAGAGTTAAAAGTTTCTAATAATGAATCCAAATACCACTATAAGAATGTAAGAGCTAATGAAAAAACAATTACAAAGATTGGACTAGCTTTAAAAGATAATTTAATAAACACAAAAAACAAATGGTCTAGAATTTATAAAAAAACTAAGCTTGGTAGTATGGCAGCTTGGGATTCATTAATGTTTGCTCCTTTCAGTGATGAGAAGATAAAGGATGATACTATTGTTATTTTAGCTCCAACAGATAAAGATTATACTAAGTTTTCAGAGGAGTAATAATTATGCAAGATAATAATGAAATTGAAAATAAAGAGCCTTCTTTAGCCGATATGCTCGGTATGAGTTTTAATGAAGACGGATCTATGGCAAGTATTTCAGATATCGGTGAAAGTAAAATGTTTAGAAAATTAAATCACAAAGAGCGTAGAATACGAGCCGCTATCGAAAGACGTAGAAAGAAACATGAAAGGAAAATCGATGGGTTATTACGAAATAGAAGTTGACGATAATGATTGTGTAAGAATCGATATCGAAGACGAATTTATAGAAGATATGAAAGAGTTATTCGTAGACGAAAAGGATAAAGAAACTTTCATTAACTTGATGAAAAAGTATAAAGGTAAAAAAGTATATGACGTAACAGCTCATATCGGCTCAGTTCAAGTTCGTGATAGTGACTTGAAAGATACCGTAATTGAATACTTAGAAGATAATGACGATTTATTAGAAAGTAGACAGCCTATTATTAAAGCTGCTCCACTTAAAAAAACTACAATAGAAAAGTTAAATGATATTATATATAGATTTGATGATATTATTTATAAAGACAAAGCGTCGTTAGATAAAAAAGAACTACTAGAAATAAGAGAGTTTTTGAAGGACATACTTTTAGATGGTTAAAATAAGGTTAATTAGTGATATACATTTTGATGCCGGATTAAATGGATTAGAAGAGCATTCGACTAAAGATCCAAATCATAGTCCTTTTGGCTCATATTTTGGTAAAGAATTAAAAAATGAAAAGGCTGATGTTACCATAATTGCCGGTGATTTATCTGCAACTCTTAATGGTCACGAACTTTTCTTAAATACATTTTTTAATGCTCAGAATGTTATATTTATAGGTGGAAATCACGAAGTTTATCGAGAAACTGGTCAGACTATCTATGAAATAAAAGAAGAGATGCGCCAAGCTTTTCCAGAAACTCATTTGTTTTGGCATTACTTAGAAAATGATTGGATGTGGTTACCTGGCGCTAATCGGTCTGTAGCTGTTATTGGTAGTACTTTTTATACCGATTATGAATATACTAATTTTACAGTAGATTCATATAACGATTACAAAAAAGCTTGGAATGATGCACTTAAATTGTGGGGTTTGGGTAATTATACATACAAACCTGTAAAAAGACTCACAAAGAAAATGATTATAGCAGAAAACAAATTACTTGCATCTGAGAACTTAAACGATTTTAGATGGGGATTAGAAACACATATTACAAACATTACTCCAGAAACGTATTTAAAGCTCAACAGACAAGCAAAAGACGAAGTTATAAGGTGTCATAAGGAAATTGTTGAATGTAATCCAGAGGCTAAAATAATACTCGTTACACATCATTGCTTATCGCCACAATGTATAGATACTTCTTATGTAAGAGATAAATCTAACGCAAGTTATGTATCTAATCTTGAAAAATGGATTTGTAAAGAATTACCGAATGTTCGTTTAGTTAATTCAGGTCATGTTCATTGTAGAAAAGATTTTACATTTGGCAAAGATAAGAAAAGATATATTGTAAATGCCTGTGGATATATTAGACGACGTGAACCTTGGTTAAATGATAAGTTCAAACCTAATCTAATAATTAATACAGAAGAATTGTAAAAATATTTTTTGTAGACAATCTCCCATTTAGTATTCTATATTATATACTTTTTGGGAGATTTTTTAATGCAATTTAACTTTTATAAATGTAATGGTACTTGGAATATGAAAACAATAAATGAAACATGTGACACTGAAACCATTACTTGTTTTGATAATACAGTAACAAACGAACAAATTGTTGACATCGCACTGATATTGGGTAAAGGTGATAATGTCGAAATAAATGTAAACTTTACAGAAAGGAACTAACAATGGATGAAGTTGAACAGTTCGACGCTATGATGAATGATGAACTCAAAGGAGCAGTAAACGATGTACTTAAAGCATTAGAAAGTTACACTTCGGAAAAATTAAATAGCTTAAGTAATTTACCAATGGATCTTGTCGAAGGATTTTTATATGCAAATTCGATTAGTGTTCCTGAATCATTAAAAAAGCAAATGACAACTCCATACTCAATCGCAAAATACTTGTTACTTAAAGAACAAGAACGTGAAATGATTGAAAAAGTTGAAACTGAGTTAAAAAATACTATCGATGCAGAAAAAGTAAATTGGCTTATCTATAAAGATTTAACAAACCGGATTAGCTTTTCTAAAAAAATTCCTATCAATAGTGATGAAGTACCACAAAGCTTGTCTGTAAAATATAAATATGATTCAGATAATGATAAACTTATATATAGTATTTCAGACGGTAGTTGGGGTTGGGAAATATCATTGGCTCAGTTGAAAGGTATTTTAGAAAATAAAACAATCAGTCCAATTTCTGAGTCTATTTCTAAGCACTCTAAAACTTCGGCAGATGTTAAATTTTCAACCAGTATGACAGATAATGAAATAGTTATTAACAGCGGACAAATAAAAATTATTGTTCAAAAGTGTTGATATACAAGGCTTTCATTACTATTTGGAAATTTATAAGGCTCATTTGTTATAAATGGGCTTTATTTTTTGTATAAACAGATATAATTTATTTATTGTTTGAAATACAATATTTTTATACGGAGGAAAACTGATGGGCGTAGTAAAAATACGATTGAATACGTGGCAAAGATGTGGTAATCGTGATACTAAATTTAAACGTGGTATCGCTCCGCGTGAAGGCTTTGTTGACGTATGTCCTGAAACCAATACCGTATTTGTCAAGAATGGCGAATATAAATGTAAACCTTGGGATACAGAAGTATCTCGTAAAACAGACAAAGAGTATATTTCTAATCGAAAAGAGTTTTATTCCGGTTTATGCTTTGAATCGAAAGAGGATGCTCAAAGTTTTATGAATAAACATAAAGAAGAATTAGATAAACTCGCTGCTGAAAATCCACTTTTTGATCATTGGTCAATCATGAATGTTATTGAACGCTTTGAACCTAATCGTAAATTAGTATACGGGAAGGACATCAAAGATGAAAAATAACCTCGATATATTACTGAAGGTAATGAAAAGGTATTCTGATCGTGCAGAGCGCTGTTTTAATGCAGGCATAGCAATTAGTTTTCTGTTGTTTATCTTACCTTCGTTTTATCGTTTAATTGCACTAATTATTTGGGCTGTAGTAACACTTTTTGGTCTATATTTTATGGCCAAATCTAAGTATTATGGAAAACGGTTTGATGGAATAATGAGTGCAGAAGAGAAAGTGTATAAAGAATAGAAGTAATTTATTATTCGTGAGGGAAAAATATGACCAAAGTAGTTGGATATAAACAAAATCAAGAACACTTTAATTGTTCACCTGAAATCAAAACAAAAATAAGTGAATTGTCATCAATATCAACGTGTCGCTATGATCCTACGGCCAAAAAAACAGGCGATATTGACGAATTTTTAAAAAGACCAATTAAATATACTTATGATATTACTGTAAAAAGTGAAGATGCATTGAGTGTATTTAAACATTCTTGTTATTTTGATAACCGAGAAGATGCTGAAAAAAATCATAAAAACTTAAGAGTTAAATATTATGATCAATTGACAGCTCCGTATCTCGACAAAATAAAAAGAAAAGGTAAACTTTCGACTTATGATCAAGATGAAATTTTAGGAATTATTAAAAAATTTGATGATCTTAAGCTCGCTTCTTAGTTGATTTCTTATCGCGCCGCTTAATAGCTTCCATAAACTTTTTCTTGTTTTCTGGATTTTTATACCAATTGGCTCTTGTTTTGGCGGCGCGAGCATTTATTTCTTCTATGTTCTTTTTGTTTCTATGCGCTTTTTTTGCTGCCTCTGAATTACCAATTTGTCCTTTATACATATCACTTCTTAAAAATATTTCATCTTCAGATTTTGAATTTTGAAATCTAGACTTTTGTAAATCACCAAAATTTTTAAATTCAGGATGCTGCAATAAATCTAACGTTTCATCTAGTATTTGTTCTATTCTCATATTAATTCTTTCCCCGGTGAATATATACGTTGTGCAAATTTATTCTTTTTATAATCAGATTCCCAACAATATATTATTTTAAAGCCCAGTGAATGAAATAATGCAAATCTGGCTTTCGTTCCTTCATATAATTGTCGGTATGTCGTTTTTGTTAATGGATTTAATGTATCAAAGACTTTTTTATATTTAATAGGATTAGCATGATAAAAATCTCCTAAAAATTCATATATTGTACGAGTCGCTAAATTATATCCATCCACAATATATACTTTACCATTAAATCCGTATATAACTTTACTTCTTTCTGGTACTTGCAGATTATTCAACCAAATATCTTCAGTTTTTGATTGCCCATGCCGTAAATTAGTATTACCTACTTTTACAAATCCAATCTTAGGTTTTTTCGGTCTACAAAACTTTTTAATTGCTTTTCTTGTTGCTATTCTTGATTTTGCAGTTTTTGTCTTACTTGTTCTCATTCTTCCCAGTTTCTCTTTGTTCTAGGTTTCTTATATTTTTGTACATATTTTTTATTATTAAACCGATCATATTCGTATTCAATAATTTCAGCCAGACGTTTCATTAATTTAACATATCGATCAGAATCCAAAGAATACACATAATCAATTAAATCATCAGATAACATACAATCTTTTCCATCTTTTGCTTTTTTTATTTCTTTTATAATTGTATTTATTACGTTTTGTTTTAATGCTTTGTCGTGCTCATCGTTTAAATTTATTTTATTGAATTGGTCTTTTATGTATTTTCTAAAATAATGTTGAACTTCTATAAAATGTGCATTAAACTCTAAAGGTTGATTATAATATTCACGATTTGTTTTTATTTCGTTTGTATCTGTGTTATATCGTTTTAAATCTTGTCTGTGTATTAATTCGTGAATAATAGAGCTTTTTATGTTTGTTTTCATAATTATTTTGACAATATCCGGTAACGTTATTTTATTTGGAGTATTTAGTATAGAAACGTAAACAATATCTTCTTTGTCTTCAGTATCTATAAATACAGTTGCGTCAGATATGTCTTTTGATAAAAATATGTACTTTATATCGTCCACTTCTATACAAGGTCCAAAAAATGCTTTGTTATGCCCACTGTAGTTATAAAAATCAGAAAAATCTCCAGTATCTAAAATGGTTTTAATTTTTGTTATAAATTTTCTAGCTTTCATATGAGCGAAGGTTTCAGCACGTAAATCATCTTCTGCGTTTTCTAATAAAAATCTTTCGAATGTTTCTTCTGTTTGTTCACTCAAATCCGATTTAAGTGCATACCATAAAATTGTCATTCTTATTAATCCTTTGTTTTGTATTATTATCTAGAACTTTAAAATAATTTAGTAGAATTTTAAAAGAAAAACGTTCTATATTATGTAAGTGCTTAATTGTGAGGCTTACGAACTTGAATCTTGCTTAACTATTAGGAGATTTTAAAAAATGAATAAGCAATTATCACCACTTGGACGTGGTTCTCTTTCGCGTATTATCGATTCACCTTTCTCTTCGTTTATTGACGCATTTTTTTCAGAGGCTCTTCCTTTAAGCCTTGTTGACCGTCAAGAATCGTATCCGAAATATAATATTCTCAGAAAAAACAAAGAAGTAACTGATCAATTTACTATTGAACTCAGTTTGGCAGGTTTTTCTAAAGACACAATTGGTGTTTCAACAAAAAATGATATTCTATATGTTGAAAATACTAATGCTGGCTGGAAAGAATGTGCAGAATGCGATTATCTTTATAAGGGTATTGCAGAACGTGATTTTAAATGGAAACTTAAACTTCCTAAATTCTCAGTAATTGATAAAGTCACTTTTATTAATGGTATTCTTTCAATCGATATTTCTATTAAAATTCCTGAAAGTGAAAAACCTAAAATTTATACAATAGACTAATAAAAAGGAGAAAAGCGCTCTGTATATAATAACAACAGGGCGCTTATTTTTTGTTTTACATAATATTCCAAATAGTTTATTTTATCCTTATATTAACCAAATAAGAAAGGATATAGCTCGAATGTCATTCTTTGATATATTTAAAAATTTACTAAAGAAGAAAGAAGAAAATCCAATTACAGTAGAATGGTTTATTAAAAATTTGCCAGCTGAAATTTGTAATAAAGAAGATGAAGAAAGACTGCTAAACACACTGATTTGTGATGAAATATCTGAACACAATGAAAACGTAGCAAATTTTATAATCCAAACTTCGAAAATAGAGCGTCTAAAATTAGTAGATCGTTTTGATGCCATATTAAAATCATATGCTCAGTATATTGAAGAAACCTCTGCTGTTACTTTACATTTTTTATTTGCCAATAAAGAAAAGTTATCTCCAGATACTGCTTTGGCTGTTGCAGAATGCGCTAGAAAAAAATTGGAATATTCTAGTAAAATTTTAATTGAATTTGCTAAGTTTTGTGATACTATTTTATCTTAAAGGGAATCAAATATGACAAAAAACGCTAATAATCCAAATAATCCGTTTACTACATACGAATGGAGACACACTGTAATTCCAGTAGATCAATTGGATCCAAGAATTATTGATTTGCTTCCACCAGAATTAAGAAAAGCTGTAGAAAAAGAAGTCGGTATAGGAAATCAACAACAGACTGAAGAAGAACCTGTACAAAAAGAAAAAATTAAATTCGATTATAAAATGGTTAACTGTAATCAGGATTTAAAAGAACTTACTACTAAACTTAAGAAATCAAAGATTAAACAATACGGTATGCTTTTGTATGGAGTGTCCGGTGCAGGTAAATCTTTCTACGGTCAATGGCTGGCGCAAGAACTCAAAATGCCTGTAATTAAAAAACGTGCTTCTGATCTCAATGATAAATTTGTGGGACAAACTGAACAAAATATCAGAAAGGCATTTCAGGAAGCAAAAGAAAAGAAAGCTATTCTGATTATTGATGAGGCAGATTCGATGCTTTATGATAGACGTTCTTCGACTCAAATGTATCAGGCTACTGCAGTAAATGAAGTATTGACTCAAATGGAAGATCATCCTTATCCGTTTATCATGACTTCTAACCTTAAAGATAAAATTGATACTGCTGCATTACGTCGCTTTATCTTCAAAATTAAATACGATTATATGAAACCTGAAAATGTACAAGCCGGAGTAAAAACATACTTTGGTAAAGAGTTTAAACTGAATAAAGAACAGCTTGATCAACTTAAATATATCTGTTCTGGTGACTTTAAAGTTGCTAAAGTCAAAGTTGATATTCTTGAAAACGGTGAATGTACTAATGACATGATTTTCAAATATCTTCTAAAAGAACAGGAAGAAAAAGAAATTAAACAAGGCAGTAATAAAATTAATTTCTAAACAATAAACGAGAAAGCAATTAAACCGGTAATTAATACAAAAATTGCCGGTTTTTTATTTTAAACAATTATAATAAAAAGCAGGCACCTGTAGAAAAAGGGTACCTGCTCGTTGCTTATACGATTCTTACAAATTTTTGTGTATCTGTATCGTATTCAATTACATTAAACGTTCAATGCTCATAATTAAGCCCGTGAAGCTCCCATCCGATATCTAGAGCATTCATCACTCCTCCGTGAGAAACAATCAATGCACAGTCAAAAAATGAGTCCCAAAGGCCATTAATACAGGCATTTACCCGTTTAAAGGTTTCATGCTTACTTTCACCGCCTGGAAAGCTTAATTCCCAAGTATTTTTTGTTCCCCAATACATTTTATCGATTAACAAAGAATACTTTTTACGAACGTCTTCCATTCTTTGTCCTTCTGCAATACCAAAATCACATTCTCGTAATTCGTTTTTAGTAATTACAGAGATAGGCTTAGAGTAGGCTTCAACAATGTGTTTTGCAGTTTCTTGTGCACGTAATAGTGGTGAACAATATATTACTTCAATATCAAATTTACGTAAATCTTGTCCGACTTTCCATGCCTCTTCTTTACCTTCTTGTAATAACGGTAAATCTGCATAAACACCATTCCAAACTTTAAACTTGTTAGCCAAAGTTAAACCATGACGAACAATAATCAGTTTTTTCTTCATACAATAATATTTTTAAGTTAGACATAATAATTTATTTAAACTTTTTTAATATTATTTAATTATTTAAACTTTGTAAAATCGATTGTTATATAAAAAAATCTCCAGTGCTTTTAATAGTTAACACCGGAGATCTTTAGTTTTTTTTTATTAGATTATTTACCTAATTGCTCTTGAATCTGTGAATAACTCATGAACTTACGATTTTTCCAATCGTGCTCACGTCTGGCTTTATTCCAACCTTCAACTTTAGAAAAGTAACCAATAACACGGGTATAGTGATTAACATTCTTAGATTGGCATTTAGGACATTCATCTACTTTACCTTTATGAACATGACCACAATCTTGACATTCTACATATGTACTGTTAATCGCAAAATGAGCCATTCCATATTTAACAGCATCTGAAATTAAAGTTTTAGCTTGAGAAGATGTAATCTCGGAATCGACGTTAATATGAACAATTGAACCACCTGTCATAAGCTCATTAATTTCACCGTCACGTTTCATCTTTTCGTAAATAGTATGATCTTCCCACAAACTACACCACTGATTAGCATAGATATTATATTCACCCTCGACTAAGATCTTATCTGCTTTTGCTAATTTAGGTGCCATACCTTCTGCTGGAATAGCTTCAATATTCCAAATGATATTTTCTTTTTCTGCGGCGACTTTACATTCGTTATTAAAGTAAACAAGAAAATCTTTCATATAATCATAGTCTGAATGATTAAACTTCTTCTTTAAAATTTCATCTGCTTCAACATAGCCAACACAACCGAATGTAGAGAACATGTGTGACATATTAATCCAACCGTTAGTAATCCAAGGTTGAGTACCGCATTTTTCTAACTTATGAATTAATACACGATGTGCTTTAAGAATTTTAGACATTTCTTCAACACGCTCACTAATAATAGCTTTGAAATCATCATAGCTATTAGCTTCATAAGCAGCACGTGCAAAGTTAAGAGTAACAACGCGGTGAGAACCTAATGAAACTTGTGAACCTCCGAAAGAGTTAACACCATCAGCCATAGCAATCATATCAGAATCTGATAACAGTCTACAACAGGACGCTACCTTCGTACCTTCTGAACAATACACATTAAATTTAGAAATATCTTTCTTAGTAACATAACCATATAATTTGTCGCTTTGAGATACTAATTCACGTTTACCGGTTTCTTTATCTACATCAATAGCTAAATTAATAGTAGTTACTGGAAAAGGAAATTGAAGACCATTACGAAGAGGATCACCGGCATCAAAAATATCGATATAAATTTCTTGTAATTCTTCGATGTAATCCAATACAAAATCAGTAAAGGCTTCTTTAGTATTTGGCAGTTCATTATCTTCTACGATTGCAGCTTTCTTTTCAAAATACCAAGCATAATTATCTTCATTAATCAAGTTTCTAAGTTTTTCTCTATCGAAACAAGAAACATTTGTAAATGGAGATTCTACTGCAGATCTACTATAATGATTAACTGTATGAATAAACTGCTGAAAGCAATTTACAATATATTTACGTAATTTTTTATCTGTACGCAATTCATCTAATGTAATTCTTTCACGATAAATAGCCAAGTGCGCTGTATCTAAGAAGAAAGTACCGACTGCAACCGCACCTGCTACGTTATATGAAAGTTCACGAATTGTATCACCTAAAATGGATACATATGTTGAAACTCTTTTCGCTTGACTAGAATGTACTTGACCAAATTTACGACCTTCCATTACTAATTTAGAAGCATCAATACAATAGCAATACGGCATAAGAATTTTTGTACTATCGTTTAAAGCTAAGGAATAATCAAACATAGAAGCCATACATTTTTTAGCTGTTTCTTTACCGTATAATTCTTTAATTGTTTGATAAAGATAATCATAACCTGCCAATTTTTTATATGCTAAAATGGCTTCTGTACAAATACCTTCCATATTAATAGACGTTTTATTAGCATTTGGATCTACTGAAATATCATTAGCAGTTTGAAGATCACCAAATGTTAAAAGTGAAATAATTGATAATGGATCGAAGTATTTTTTAGATAACCCGTGTATTTCAAGGATTTCTTCAACTTTTGTATTGAGTTCTTCTTTATCTTTTACACCATATTTAGATTTAATGGATTTTGCTAAACATTCTGAAATATTTTTAATAGTGCGTGTAGTATTTGCTTCTGAAAGACTAATATCAATAAGTTTATTCATTTCTTCTTGATATGGATTTTCTTCAAGATAGTTAAACTTAGGATATTTTAAAGAAATCGCTCTTTTATTATTCGGGCTCATTTTTATTCCTCGTTATTTTTTAAAAGTTAATATACCATCGTTAGAAAGTAGGTTATAGTCACCATCATAAAAATTTTGATTAGGACTTGCCAATATAAAGTTTGAATCTGTTTTTTCTGATTTTCTACAAGAATTTTTATCAAAAGTGCCACATTTAAAGAATTTAGCTCCTTTTAGGTTTAAACTTTTAACAACTTCTATTGAATATCCAGTATAGATACAAACATCAAAATCATCTTTGAGATTATTTAAAAGATATTTCGTATACTCTAGATTTGATTTGTAAAGGGGATCTCCTCCGATTAAAATTACTTTATTTGTCATAGCTCTTTCGCAGTAATCCTTTACTCTATTTAATATCTCTTCTTTTGTTTCAGAATAGGTATCTTCGTATTGTAAATTCATGCTATGACAACCTGGACAATGATGTTCGCAACCTGTCATTATTACTGCTATCGCATTGCCATCCGGAGTAGGATAATCAAGCCAAGTTTCTTCTAAAGCTATTGTAAACATTAACTTTTTCCTTAAACACTGTTTATAATGAATAGCCAAGGAAACCAAGGCTTTTGATATTATGAATGTATATTATAGAACACGGAGTGAACTATAATTCTACTTGGGAATATTTCACTTTTATTAATTCTTACAGAGATATTTTTAGAAAAGAAATGCTCCGTAATTTTGACTTTTCGGAGCACTTCATTGAATTATAATGATTTTTTATGATAAACTTTCGAAACAGAAATTCCACCTGATTTTTTGACCACAGGAACAGGTTTTTCCGTTTCTATAGGAGTATCAGGCAAAAATGAAATATCGTTATCCACGGCCTCAAAAACAGGCTTTATTTGTATTTTATTTTCTTCCTTTTTTACATCAGATTTTAATCTTATTTTAGACAGATTTGGTACATTTTTATTTTTCTCTTGATTTTTATTTTTTCTAGTATTAACAGCAAGAATAATTGCTATTTGAAGATAGTCTGTACCTATTATGACCAAAAAAATAAGAATCGTAATTGAATTTTGAAGACTATCGTATGTTGTACAATCTTTTTGAGTTATTTTACAAATTGTTGTTAATACACTTGCTATTTCACTTTTATTTTTTGAATTTTGTTGAGTCGTTTGCTCAGTTAAGGTTAAAGTCGAGTCTGCTTTTGCTAAAGATTCTTCTAATTTTTGTAATGCAGCTTTATCTAATCTTCTTTTGGTATTATTACAATTATTTTCAGCTGCATTCATATTTTTTGAAGTTTTAGCGCGTTTTAAGCAGTTTTCATAATCTAATTTATTCCAATCTATACTATTCTGATATTCAGTTTGAGCAATCTTTGCAAGGTCCTCTGAACGAGTTTGTTTTAATTCTGCATTTTCAGCCGCCTTATTATAAGCTGCTGCATTTACCATTGCTTGTTTAGTTTCAGTCGATACAAGAGAATCTAGTTTAGCGAATATACCGACAGCAGAATAAACAAACAGTAAAGCAAGGATAAGAGTAATTACATATTTTACTTTACGCAGATTCTGCCATTCATCAACAATAAAATTAAATAATAAAAAGCGTCCTAAGTCAATTATAATAAATAGGATCAAAATAAACATACCAGCGGTTGCGAATAATTCAGTCATACCAAGAGCTGTCATTATAGATGATATAACAGCAAGACACAGTGCAACCCCTAACATAAAAATGTATTTCATTATTCTATTCTCTTTATATTTGTTTATATAAAAGAAAAAGCTCTAATAAAAGCTTAACTCTTATTAGAACTTGGATAGAAATTTTATTATGATTAACCCCAGGATATAACAATTTTAGTATCTAACGGAAGGATTTTAGGCAAGATTGAGAAAACAGTTTTAATCGTTTGTTTATTCCAAGAAGTTAGTTTGCCATCTTGTTTTTCATATTCTTGAATTAACTGATCTTCTTTACGTATAATTTCACCAACAGTATATTCTTCTTCTCCACATACTGTATTAGTGCCTTCTCTTGCAAACACTGCACTAAATTTATTACCAGAAGTATTTGAATTACCCAAATATCCGAATAAATGCTGTGCTTCATCAAGTGTAAAACCCGGTATTTCAAAATAAGTATTAATAGACATGTTTATTCCAATCGTGTAATACAAATGATTTTTTTAAAGTCTTTTAATGAAGTAAAAGTAGGTCCTTCATGAGTATAAACACTTAACTGAGTATATCTACGACCCGGAAATCTACGTTTAATGGTATTTAAATTGTCACTGATATATCCATTTGATTTATCTGT
This sequence comes from Succinivibrionaceae bacterium, assembly GCA_051892875.1. Classification (GTDB taxonomy): domain Bacteria; phylum Pseudomonadota; class Gammaproteobacteria; order Enterobacterales; family Succinivibrionaceae; genus JBJFGR01. The sequence continues at coordinate 17,157 of JBJFGR010000097.1, read as the reverse complement.
AAATATTTCATCACCAATTTGCATATTTTCTATTCTTGTTAGCATACTATTAGGTGAACGTGGTTTGGACATTTATTTCTCCATTTTGTGTAACTCTTTAATTATATTTATCATATAGCGTAAAATAACTGTTGTAAAACATAAAATATACGTTATACTTATTTTTTAATATAAAGTCTTTCACTATATTTATTTAAAATTTTACAACATTCTTGAATATCTTTATTGTTAAAATCCAATTTCTCAAAACCGAATTTCTTTGCATATAAATCTTTACCTTGTGCCAACATAGTTATTGCGCAAACTAATGACACTTTTGAATAATACCGATATTCCATTAAGTATCCCATATTTCCTCACATAAAAAAATTGACCTAACATGTTTTATTTATTAGGCCAATTCGTTGAAATAGTAAAACAAATTATTCTTTTACTTCGACCTTTTGATATCTCATCTTTTCCTTTTCCGATAAAAGTTTTCCTCTTTTCCATTCTGTGCCCGGACAATTTTCACAAAATTTATTAATTTTTCCATTATTCCACCAATGAAAATTATCTTGTCCATTGAATAATCTTCCTTCAATAAAATCTTCACTTGGTTTTTCTACACAAAAATGCTGTTTAATTCCATTATTCCACCACTTTCTACCAGAAAAAAGTAAAGAACGCTTAATAAATTTTTCTTTTTCAGTTAACTTTCGTTTTAATTTTTTAATGTCCTTAACTTTATACTTAAATTTAATTTTTATTATTCGTTTAAAGACTTTTTATTATGATTTCTATTTTTATACGTTAACTTTTCTTTTTTACTAATATATTTACCGGGTTTCCAACCTTCTCCAGGACATATTTCAGAAACAATATTTTTTCCATCTTTATTCCACCATTTTTTATTTTTATTAGTTTTATAAATCAATCTTCCTTTAACAAAATCTTTTCCTGGACAATCTTTTTGAAAAAATTGTTTTTTACCATTGTTCCACCACTGTACTCCCTGTAATCTTAATTTTTGAGCTTCAATTTGTTCTTTTGACGGTTTTTGATTTTTATGACTTTCCTTTAATTTTTTTATTGTTTTTTCCGTATATTTACCATTATAACTGCCTCCGTTTTGAATATTATATCCAAAATTTTCATCACTTGAATGATAAACCTCTGTAATATAATATCTTTCTAATTTTTCTGCTTCATTTTTATTATATGCAACTGCTAATATATCATGTTTAACATTTTCCCAGCCGTATTTAATAATAGCATTCGCCATTAACGGTTGAGCAACTCCTTTTTTGTTTTTAGCTAAATAACCATTTCCATTCTTACCCCAACGCTCTTCTAAAGTACGACATGTAATTCCAATATAAACTTTATTGTTTGGAAAAGTATGTTTATAAACATAATATATTGTGTTTTTATTCATCTATAATAACTTTTTTGTATAACTTACAATGACAAAATACTTCTTTTTCTCCTTTTTCTACATTCGGCATCATATTTCTAAATTCTTCGCAACAACAAATTGCTTCTGGATTAGCAACGGGGTCTCTATAAATTGTGCAAGGACACATAAAGCCAGCTTTTTCTACTGCTGCTCTCATTTTTTCATAGAATTTCTCGTCTGGGTTTTTTTCAATTTTAAGTTTCATTAGTTATCTCCATTTAAATGTTCCCAAATATCCTCAATATTAATTGGTGAATATTTAGCTGTGTTTTTAAAATTCGAACTCGTATCAACACCTATATGTGCAGCTTTGAATCCTAATTTGTTATAAATATCGTCATAATTATTTATATCATGAATATGACCATATAAATGTATCGAATCTTTTCTAAATGCACCATCAAATTCTAAAATAGGAAAATGCTTTAAAATAATAGTAATTTCTTTACCATTATACAAAGTCCATTTTAATTTATGATAATCTCTTACACTTTGCCACAAATTATTGTTAAGAAATTTATATTGGATTTTTGTTCTATCGTGATTTCCAAGAATTAGGTGCTTTTGACCATTCAACTGTTTTAATGTATTTTCAATTTTTTCTTGATCATAATTCATCGAAAAATCACCGAGATGAAAGACTACATCACCTTTACCAACGACTTTATTCCAATTATTAATAAGAGTTTGATCATGTTCTCCAATAGTATTAAAAGGTCTTTTATTACCTAGCTTTAAAATATTATTATGACCAAAATGTGTATCTGATGTAAAAAATAAATTAGGCATATATTAACCCCCACATTACATAGTGCTTAATAAAGTGTTTTATATAATACCAGTATCCATCTTCGTCAATAAACAATTGATAATCTTTGCCATCAAGAACATCTATTACATGATCTGGTATTTCTGACCAACGGGCTACTGTTTTTATTCCATTTTTAAATCTTTCAAATATATACTTATTTGTCATCAAAATCTACCTTGATATCTGTTAGCCTAAATAATGTACTAGACGATTTAATATTTTGTATTCTACCATTTAATTTTAATTTTAAATTATTATCTTTAAAATCTTTTATAACAGTCTCTTCGAATACCTTTTTAAAGAATTCATACATACATTTATTGTCTTTAAAGGTAATTCTATCGGCATAATCGATTTTTAATCCCCATTTGTCACATAAAGCTTTAACTAATCCACCTAATACTTCTTTAACAATGGTATAGTTGGCTTTTTTTTCTTCAGCCCGTTTTTGTCTTCGTTTATCTGCACTACTTAAATTTACAACTTCTTTAAATTCGGCTGTATCAAAAATTTCAATAGAAAATTCTTCATCTTCTGTCATAACATCATAATGAATATTTGCATCTGAGCCATTCTCAAATTTAATTGTATATGTATTTGGAAGTGTACCGTTCGTAACTAAGGTATATAATAAATCGGAACTAGAAAAATAACCGTTACTTCTCGGATTTAACTTTTTATACTCTGAGTGCGCAGCAAATAGATCACGCTTTGTAAAAAAATATCTAAAATGGGAAAGAGATTGCATAACAGATGTATTTTCTAATCTAACTGGTCTGGTTTTAAAAGATGTATAACACCAACGAAGCGCTCCTTGTCGCTCATTGTCCCTTCTCCACCAAACTTTTTCTTGTATTACTTCACTACGCATTCTCTTTCCTTTCAATCGTTTATTTTATACTGCAATATCGAATTTTACTCTTTCACCATGTTGATATCCTTCAAGACTAGCCATCTCAGGCATAAAATTAAATACTGTTGCAGAAGGATCTAATACCAATTTAGGTAATTCATATTGTTCTTTTCGCCAAGTCGGTAACATTTCTTTTACTTTTTCGACATGGTTATCATAAATGTGACAATTACACAAGTTTAAAGTTACCGTACCAGGTTCCATATTTACAGTTTGACACATAAGATGCAAAAGTAAAGCATAAAATGACAAATCAGTCGGAACTCCAAGTATTGTATCGGCAGAGCGTTGATTAACTGTAATATGTAATCTACCACCTAAATAATTAAACTGAAATACATAAACGCAAGGCGGAAGTCCCATAGTATCTGCGTTTGCTGGATCCAAAGCAGTAATTAATAAACGTCTATCGTATGGATTTTTCTTTAACGTATCAACGACATGTTGTAATTGATCAAAACCTTGTCCTGTATAATCAGTGTTTTCATCTATATATTTAGCACCGAAATGTCTATAATTAAAGCCATAAATATTTCCTAAATCATTTTCTTGTAATTGAAATGCTTTACGCTCTTCATCTGATAAGCCAGCAGGTACTTTTTTAGGATTACACCATTCTTTCCAATATCCACATCCACGCTCAACAAAAACCTTCTTAGATGTTATGCCTTCGAGAAAACAGCTTACTTCGCCTTTCATGCTTTTAAAAAACTGCTGACGAAAGGTAAGCATAGGAAAACCGTCTTTTAAATCCCAAGTAAGAACTTTATTTAATCTTACTAAAGTGTTATTACCCGTACGACACGGATTAATTTCTCCGTTATTTAAAATATCTTCTACAATATCTAAATATTGATTATCATATGCACTCATTTACATTTTCCTCGTTTTGTTATTTAATCCATCGAATAATAGGTTCACTTGTACAGCCTTTTTGCCATACATACCAACAATATGCGGCGGCTCCAGAATTTTTAAATGTACCTCCGCCTTTACCACAACCTTGCCTATCTACATGAACATAAACATATTTTGGTGGATATTGTTTAAATAAAGAATAACGTTTAGCCGATTCAAGAAAAGTTAATTTCATAAACATTACTACTAAACCATTATCTTTTACTGCTTCTATGCTTCTTTCGACGAATTCACGACACTTGGCGTACGGAGGATTTGTAATTATACAATCAAATTTATTATCATACTTTTTATTAGTTAAAAAATCTAAACCTGATTCTTCACCATATCCTCTGTCAACCAAATCTGTAGAAAAAACTGTATATCCATTATCTTTGAGAACTTTACTTATTGCACCGTCACCACATGCGTTTTCCCATATATTATTAGGTAAAGTTAGGTTTGTTTCTTTTGCTGCATTAAGAAATAATTTTACAGAATCAGGATGAGTAGCATAAAAATCGTTTTCTTCTACTTCTTCTTCCTTTTTCCTGTGATTAGTAGTATAAAAGCCTTTATTTCCACCAGTCCAATCTTTACTCATGTAATAAAATCCTTCCGAAATCATATTTAAACTGATCAATTAAAAAATCCGAACCGTTAACCCGTTTAAATAGCATATATGTATTCTTTTTGTTATAAGGTTGTATAAAACGAGCTTCAATATATTTTTTAGCTTCTGTAATACTATGAAAAGAATGTAAGGATTTATCATAGTATTCAGTTGACCATTTTTTATATTTAGGTGTTACAATACAATATTCCATTTTACCGTCTGGATATTTTACCATTACATATAAATCATCATTAGAATAAGTATGACGACTATATACTTTAATACACTCGGCAAGATTACGTGTTTCATCTGTTATTTCTAAAGTATCGCCAGCTAAAGAAAGAATTTGTACTGTACATTGTCCTAAATCAATAGGTACATTTAGATCTATTTCTTGAGTATGTGTTGCATAAATAAAAAGAATATCTGATCTATTAGCAATTAAATTTCTTAAAATAGAATATTGAGATGTATTTGAAAAATTATGAGCAGAATGTGAAGGTGTTTCTTTTTTAATCTCTAAGACTACTGTCAAACCATTATTTAATTGCAATATACCATCAATATCACTAGCACTTACACAAAACGGCATTATTGTATTAAAATCTAAAGGTTGTTCAATAGCTTTTATATTACGAATCATCTCTTTACTTTCATGACTTTCATATCTTACATATTTTTAAGATACCATAATACATTTTCTTGTAAAGCAGAAATCGTACTATTATTAAAAAATACACAATCTGGATTATCTACTTCAATCCAATCTCTTTCTGAAGGATGAACAGCATCAAGCATAGATTTTTCTTTTTCTGTAAGATCCATACCTTTATTATACTTTTCAGCAGCTTCCCAATACTCAGGTCTATCTCCACGCTCAACTCTTACAATCGTTCCGCCTATACTTCTAAGCATTTCTAGTTCATTTGGAAATCTAACATCTGTAATAACAAAATTGTGTTCGTTATCGTCTAAGATTTTCTTTTTTACATTTAAATCCCAAATATGTTTAAGAAAAGTAGGTCTAACTATATCTGTACCAATAGTAGTTAAAGCTCGACGCGGTGTAAATTCAAAACCAAATGCGTTAGACCAATATATGTCGGGTTGTTCTCTCCATTCTCTACTTTCTACTGTACGACCACTTAACATTTCTCTGGACCAACCAAACATTACACTAGCAACATCTTTTACACAATCTGCAAACGCTAATGTAACAAAACTAGGGTCGTTCTCACAAATAATCTTTGCAATGGTATCTTTTCCTGAACCTTTTAAACCAGTAATTCCAATGATTTTTCTCATTTTTATTTTCCTTCATATACAGTAGAAATAGTACAACCACCTCTTTGTTCCATAGCTTCTCTAAGAGCAGATGCAACACATTGAGTTTTATCTGCAGGGATAGGTAAGCCGATCTTATAACCACTAGCATCTTCAAAAACTAAATATGTTTCACTTTTACCATTATTAGTCGGTATATCAACGATCTGAAATTTTTTAGCATTTTCCATATTATAAGACACGACTTACTTTTCCCTTCAAAATCAATTACTTAATAAATAATCTAAACATTTTTTTAAAATTTTTTCAGGATTCATTTTATATTCTAAATCCCAAACAATCAAAACTGAATATCCTCTGTCTTTTGCAAAATTTAACTTAATCGTATCCCTTTTTAATATTTCAGCATTTTCCGGTATAGTTGAATCGTAATATTCTGGATTTCTATGAAACCAATCTCCATTATATTCGATTATTTTATCTTTATATAAAAAATCATAGCAATATCTATTTTTTTTACCATTTTCTGTATAATATAATTTTAACTCTCCTAAATGTGTTGCGAAATAACAATCTTGTTTATCAGATAAATTATTTAATATTTCCTTAAATAATATTTGTGAAACCTTAGAAAAATAACCATCTGACCTATTTAAATTCTTTTTTAAATTTACATCTAGATACTTTTTACGCCCGTTTTCTTCTCCGTACTTTTTAATAAAAAAACTTAAACTTCCATGATCTTGTGATTTACACCATTGTTTATACTTAATTTTTCCCTCTTTTTCTCCATACTTATCTATATAATAATTTAGACTATTTATATATTTCATTTTTTTCACAATTTCATTTCCGCGTAAACTATATTTTTTTAAATTTTCACGAAAAATTTTATACTTAGCTTTTCCCTCTTTTTCTCCATATTTCTCAATATACTCATCTAAAGTATTATGCCAAGTACCTTTTCTACCTTTAAGTTCTTTAGAAATCTTTTCACTTATTTCTCTTTTTTTCTCAACAGGTATATTATCAAGTCCTTTTTTTACATTTATACACCATTGTTTATATTTTATTTTTCCTTCTTCTTCTCCATACTTTAGAATACAGCACTCTAATGATCTATCATATCTATATTTTTTAATACCTTCTTTTTCGCCATATTTGATTATAAACTTTTTTAAAATTTCATTCATAATAGACACTCCGTAAAATTAAAATCTTTTTAATAGAACTAATCTTACGGAGTATCTATGGCTTTGGTTTTATTTAATACCCGTTCCTTCTCCAAAGCCGCGAGTACCTCTTTTTGTTTTTGGACCTTTTTCATATTCTTTATCAGATACTGCTTCAATTTCTTCGTTAGAAATCTGATACAAAATACCTTGTGTAATTTTTTCACCAGGATTAAGAATAGTAGCCCATTCTTTAAAACCTAACCAACCTAAAATACCACGTTTACGAACTCTAATATCTTCAGTTCCTTTTACGCCCTTGTGCAAATCGATGTGTAATTGTCCCCTATAGGAACTATCGATTACACAACTTCCCTGTACGGTTCCTTTTTTTAAAGATACCCCTGATTTATTGGTCATAATAAGAGCAAGATTTCTTTTAAATTTAGTTTTGATACCTGAAGGAATAAGAACTTGTTCACCAATTCTTAAAATATAAGGTTTACCATCATTCCAATCATTAGGAATAAAAAAATCAATTCCTGCATCATTTTTTCTATCACCACATGGATCTTTAACGTCTCTTACTTTTGTATATATCATTTTATTTTCCTCTCTTTTTTAATTACATACAAATATCATATTATAGAATTTATTGTCAACAACGTTCTACAAAAGTATTTTTTCCAATTATTCATTACTCTCGTCACTTTCAATCAAATTTTCTTTGTTTCTTTCAAAGTAATGATATTTGGAGCGTAAAACGTATTTGTGATCTTTATCCAATGGAATAGGTATTAAAGTAAGCAGTTCATCATACTTCACTGTTGACATTAAGACAGGGCTTAACTTTTGAACAGCCGCGAATCTACCACCTTCTGACCAATCCTGTTTATTTATGTGTCTGATTAATGCTTCTTTAGTTATATTCTTACCGGTAAACTTCTTAGGTAAAACAACATGCTCTTTGAGTTTAGGTAATTGTTCGATTAACTCGTCTACATTCCAAACATACTTGGATTCACAATATAGTGTTTGCATCTCACCCGTTTTTGGATTAATTTGATTAGGTGTTCGTGTATACCTATTTGCTGTACTACACATCTCATCTGCACCTGTTAAATGTAACTTATACATCAAATAATACCAAATAATTTTATATTCATTTACTTTAACTGGTCTACTTAAACGTACAACGATGTGATATGATCTATGCCCTGACCAAACAACACGATACAGCTTATCTTTTATTGGTTCGATTAGCTCTTCTTGTTCTTCTTTAGTCAAATAATCACATTCAAATAACAGGTTTTGATTATAAACACCTGCTCTGGTTGGATATTCGTCTAAGTTGTCTTTAAAAGAATTTAAGGCCTGTAAATAAGCAGGAGTTTCACTTTTGACATAATCTTCGGCATAGTATGGACCAAATACTGATTCTGCATCTAATAAGTTCTTAGCGAAGTTAATATATACATCTGTGTTTATCTCTTCCATTGTTAAAGAGTTTACATCATCAACTAGTAACATATTTTGAGTAAAACCTGTAATTTTACTTTCTGTGTTTACAATCTCTGTCACTGGATCACCGAACTTATCTAAAATAGGTTTGCCCTTTTCATCCTTTTTAACAACTTTTCTTGCATTTCTACTTCTACTATAATATTCTTGTGTGCGTGGATCGTTTTCAAAACCTACAACAAAAGCTAAACTACGACCATCTAACTTTTCTCTTGTTATTCCGTCATAAATTTCACCGATACTGTGTTTTTTATAAATGACAAAATCACGAGGAGAGATACCTTCTAATGGTGGGCGTTCAGTTACAAGGTTACATAAGATTTTAGAAGTAGCTTTACCAAATTTTTCATTAGACAGATAAAAGCCTTTTGATTTGATTTTTCCATTACTAAATTGACAATAGTAATTATTAACATTGTTCTGTTGTAAAATAGCAATATCATCAAATTCGAGGACCAACCCTGTTTCTTCCATCCATTTTTCAGCAATGGGCATAAAATCTACATCTGCTTGCTTTTCAATCATAATACCATCAGTGTTTGTCTGTATGATATTAAAACCAGCCTCATATAATCTTTTTGCCAAGATGAATAGTAACAACTGTCCATAAGTACAAATCGTACTATTCGACCAAGAATCAAACAACGCATTATACTGACTTAGCATTGCCCCAATTGATCCATTAAGAATAAGTTTAAGACCTAAGTTGAGTAATGTATTTCCTTCTTTTTTTGCTTTTAATCTTGTATGATAAACGTCTTTATATGCATCTGGATTTGAAGCACCTCTTGACATTAAATTATATACCACTAACAAAGATGGATATAGAGAAGCAACGTCCATATTAACTAAATTCTTACTTCCGTATTTAATTAAAGCTTGATGTAATCCACCGAATCCAAATTGATATAAATGTCCTTCATCATTACCACCCATGTAATATTCAAATTTTTCTGTAATATAATGAGGATTCGTCTGGTTTTTAATATAGAAATCTAACAATGGAGTACCGGCTAATTCTTTATAAGCTAATTCTGGAATACTATAATAAACTTTTTTACCATTGATTTCTTTGTAGGTATTGTCTGGATTTGGTTTAGCATCTTCACCACACAAAACTTTACTTGCAAATGACGCTGCTTTGTTAATAAGAGTTTTTGCACCCATTCCAAATTCAATAATGAGGTTCCAACGAATATCATAAGAATCTCTTGCAAACTCTCTAAATTTGTGTTTAGGATTTTCTTTTGCCTTTTCAATATCTTCTGGGTCTGGTAAAAAGAGATCTCTAGTGTTATCCACGTCCATTTCACAATATTGTTCTACTTCTTTACGCTGTTTCATAGAGAGTGCAGTACCAATATTAAATGGAACAGAAGAATCGTAATTTCGTCTATTGAGTACTGACATTGTTAATTTTTTCAAAGAATTTCGTCTAATATCAAAAGGCATATGAAAATTTAAGTCCCAAGATAAAAACGTTGGAGCTATTTCATATCTTTTTTTAGTTTTAAATTCTGGTCGTAAAGGATAACGCTTTGCTAATTCGTGATCTTCAATAATTAAGTCAGAATATTCTTTAACTGTTGGAGCAGAATCGTCTAAATATGGATATAACATGGCATGCTTAATTACTACATCATCGTATGCAGCATTATTAAATCCAATTAAAATTTTATCTTTTATCCATCTACTTAATGCTTGACCATCATTCCAACATACTACTTTGTTTTTACCATCAACTGTTTTGGCAATAAATAACCAGTCATATTTAAAGACTTCGATATCGTAAATCCATTCATATTTTTTAGTAAAATTATATCCCTGCTCAATAATTTCTTTTTCAGAGAGTATATTTTTTAATTTTGCTTTAAATACATCTTTATACCACTTTGTATACCATTCTGATGGCTCACCTTTTTCATCACCGTAGACTTTAAAGGTTTTATCTTCGCTTGCACTACCTTCTTGCTCTGAGATTACAGTTATTTGATCCTTATAACCAAACAAGGATACAATTTTATTTAAGTTTTCTTCATCTGAACTATAAACTGGTACAGTGGTTAATAATTCTTTTAATGTACTGACCCATTCTCTTTTTAATTTGTCTGAGTCTAATAAACAAATCTCATCGTTTCTGCAATAGAGCAATTTATCATTTGTATAACAATCGTATATTTTAAAGTACTCTATCTTTTTACCTTCTTTGCATAACTTAGCTTCGAAATTAAAACCTTTTATTAATTCTTTTTGGTATAATTCAATCAATTCTTTAAATTTACTGATAATTTCTACTGTACTGCAATACGGTGATTTTTCAATAGTTTTACCTACAGAACTCGAATTTAAAATACTAGGAATTCTGTGTAGGTTGTCATCGATTTCTGGCAATACAACGTAAGGTATCTCAAAGCTTTTTGTTTTACTTATACGGTCATCAGAATAAACAATGAGATTGTCTTTTTCTCTCAGCATAACGCGAACAGTAGGTTCAACAAAGAAACCTTTTTCATAATCTTCGAAAAACGCTTTATATGCACTATATCCAACAAATGCAAAAACGAGAGTATTGAAATCTAAAGTACCCTTAATGAAATAATTATAAAGAAAATCTGCCATTACATTTTTAGTAAATAAACCGTCATAATTATTATCCTTGACGTATGTAACGTGGGTGTCTGCTGACTTAAATTTACTTTTAAAACAATTAGATAAATATGTCATACCAGAAGGAGAATCAAATATTTCTTCTTTGTCCTTGGGTAAATACGATTCTGAAATCAATACCAATTTTGGACCCAATGTACTTTGATATTCCTTCTTACTACGTACGTTTGTCATATTTATTCCTATCAGTAAAAATTAAAAAACGTTATATAAAAATAGAATACGAGGAAGCCCCGTATTCTACTTCATTATTTTTCAAAATTGTGAAATTATTTTTAATCGAGACCTGCAGCTGCTTCATACAAGGCATATATGTGCTTCTCTTCATCACGTTCTGATTTTGCTTTAGCTCTTTGTTTTACAACGTGACGCAAAGCTTTAACATCAAATCCTGCACTTTTTGCTTCTGCGTAAATGTCACGAATATCACCAGAGACGGCTTTTTTCTCTTCTTCTAAATGCTCGATACGTTCAATCAAAGATTTCAAACGTGCATTATCAATTCCACCGATTTCAGTCATTTTAAAATTACTCCTTTGTTAAGTTTTTTGGATCAAAATTACAAACGTTTCCGTCTTTAAAAGATTTAACTTCTAACCAATCTTTTAGAGTAGCAACGTAAGAGGTTTTTTTAGTTTCTTTATTACGATGTTTTAATTGAACGCAAGAAGGCTGTCCTTTATAAGTCGTAATACTTACACTGTAACCATTGCTTTTAAGAAATTCATATACTTTTTTTTCTAATGTAATCTGAAAACCTCGTCTTTCTATTGTAATGAGTTCAGGTTCTTCAATCTTACAACAAGTACATTTACATTCTTTTTTAAATAAATTTGTTAACCATTTAAGCATTAGTATTAATCCTCTAAAATTTCACCAGTTTCGGGGTCGAATTTAATATTTTCGTTATCTTCTATTTCTGGTATGTCTTCCATCTGTTCAAAAGAAGCTTTTACAAATTCTTTAACTTTTTTCGTAAATTCTTCCATCAAATCAGTATTAGACTTTAACCAACTCAAAGCTTTTTCTTTACCTTGTGCTACGTTTTCGCCATTGTATTTGAACCAAGCACCAGATTTTTCTAATAAACCGAATTTAACAGCATAATCTAAAACTTCTTCTGCTTTATCAATACCTTTACCAAAACGAATTACAAAGTTAGCAGTCGTAAACGGAGGAGCAACTTTATTTTTAATAATTTTAACTTCAGTATCTCTAGCTGTAATAATGTCGCCTTCTTTTACCTGACCCTTACCTGCAATTCTCATGCGAATAGAAGCATAAAACTGCATAGCCAATCCTCCTGGAGTCGTTTCCGGCGAGTTATGCACTAACATACCGTTGTCTGACCCAGCAAAATAACAAGACGCATCTTCAACTTGAATATCATACTTATCTTTCCATCTAAATTTACGATTAGTCATATTAGGCGTAATTTTAACAGGTAAGAAGTGTGTTACTAATTCTCTTTTAATATTCAAATCAAAATCTACATATTTATTCTGATATTCTTCTTTTAATTTATATTGCATACATTTTGGAATATATTTACAAATCTTTTCTTGAAAAATTTCAGTATCTATTCTATTTAAACTAATACCTCCAATCCCTTTAGACCATTTGGCATTTAGTCCAGTCTTTTCATTAAAAGCATTAATAATTTCTTGCTGTTGTAAAGGATCTTTTATTCTTTTCATAGAGATTGAAGATCTAATATGTCCACCATAATTATCAAAATGACCATCATCCATATACCAAATAGCAACATTTAACCAAGAAAAATTATCTTTTAACATATATAAGGGATTTCTTTTTCCTAATTTTTCTTTTTCTATTACAAAAAATGAATTATATTTTGAAGCATATCGTTTTCCGGTTGGATATTCACATTTTTTGAATTCAAAGATATTAAATTTCTTACATTTCCATTCTACATATTCTGGATTCAGTTTATCTCTAAAAATTAAACAACCAGTATTTTTACGTCTGATGTTAATTGTTGCATCACCAATAAAAGCTCCGGCCAAACCATCACCGACAAATCTTTCATATTTAACGGCAATATCTGTAGCGTCTTTAGCTTCAACCCAACCTTTAGAAGTAAAAACCTTATGATTAGGTGTACAAACGACAGTATTATGGTATGTTCCATCTAAACTATCTGCATCTAAAGTAATCATATCCATTTTAGAAGCAATCTTTCCATTATTAAACCAATTCAAAATCGGTCTACTTACTACTTCACCAGTAGGAAGCATACAATATACATTGCCTTTAATTTTATTTTTAACCACTTCACCAATTGGTAAACTTCTACCGTCGTCAAAGTTAATTTTAGTTTCACTATGTAAACAGCCAAACATTACTCCAATTTTCATACGAATCTGATTTGTGAATAAGCACAAACAATTAGCTTCGTTTGCAATAGGTACAAGTTTTTTAAGAGCTTGTGAGATAATTCTAGCTTGAGTACCGATAAAGTTGTCTCCAATTTCACCATTCAATTCAGCTTTTGTTCTACCAGATGCAATACTATCGAAAATAATGACATCAACTAACTTATTTGTCATTAACATTTCCATCATCTGAAAAGCTTCTTCCATTGAACTCGGTTGACTAAACAAGAGCTTATTTAAATCAATGCCAAGAGCTTTAGCATATTTTGCATCAAAAGCATTTTCTAGGTCCAAAAAAGCAGCCGTATAACCAGCCTTTTGAGCCTCTGCGCATACTTGTAAACAAATAGTTGATTTACCTGATGATTCTGGTCCAAAAATTTCAACGAATCGACCAAGAGGTAATCCTGAAACACCTGTAGCCAAATCCAATGAAATACTACCCGTAGAGATAGCATCACATTGTTTAACTTCTGCAGAATTAAATGTCATCATAGCACCTGGACCAAATTGTTTATTAATTAGTTTAAGTGCCTTATCTACATTTGAATCACTTGCAGATACTTCTACTTCTTCTTTCTTTTTTACCATTATATTCTTTTCCTTCTCATAAAATATAGGTATTATTTAGAATATTAAATCAATTCTTTTTCTACAAAGTTATTTTAAAGAAATTTCTGTTTTTTTTATAAAAAAAAAGAGACACCAAAATTAATCAGTGCCTCTTCTACCTATTTTGAAAGGAAAAGAAATAGGATTTATATATAGAACTATTGTTTTTAGAAATTATTTACGTTTTTTTACAATTTCATCACAACAACCATAATCAATCGCTTCTTGTGCATTTAACCACAAATCGCGTTGACTATCTGATTTAAGAGTATCAATGCCTTTACCACAGCATTTAGCCAATCTTTCCATAGCTACGTCATTGATTCGTTCCATTTCTTTATAGTTTACTCTGGCATCCTGTACATTGCCACTATAACCTCCAGAAACCTGATGAATCATTACTCTAGCAGATGGATAAATTCTACGATGACCTTTCTCTCCACTCGCAGCAATAACAATACCCATACTAGCAGACAAACCAGAAATTACCGTATAAACAGGACAACTGATTGATTCCATAATATCGATAATTGCTAATCCGGCTGTAACTGAACCGCCTTGAGAATTAATAACCATTGTAATAGGCTCATCTGGATTTTCTGACGCCAAATACAAAAGTTGTGCTGTTACAGATTCTGCCAATTCATCTCTAATTTCACCTTGACACAATACAATTCTATCCTGTAAAAGTCTGGTGGTTAGAGATACAGCACGTTCGTTACCGTTTTGATCTCTATGAATAACTGCAGGCAATTCCAACATTTTAAAATTTTCCTTTTTATTTGTTAATGATAAATTTATTATATATCAATATCAATTCGTGTAAAACAATTAATTTAATTCTAACTCAGATAATTTTTCTTCCATATCCATTTCTGTTAATACAAAGGCTTCTCCATCTTCTGGGTAAACGCGTATAACAGCTTCACGAATAGTGCATCCTCTTTTTAATCTAAATGGTATAGTTTTCCACCATTCTTTAATAGATTCTGCTTGTTCTTTGTCAAAATCTTGAAGATCACCAAAGATAGCTACAGTTTTCATATATTCACTGGCGTCATCCTCTTTTCGTTCAATAATTTCTACATCGAGACTACCTTCTGAGCCCTTTGGTAGATTAGTGGTTCCATCTTTACTTGGATTATACCAAGTATCTCTTTTAAATACTGTAGATAAATTCACGCCTCTACCACCGCCGATTGCATTATAATCATCGATCCGAATTATTCCTGCCACATGTGTCCAAGTGCTCATCTTTTTATCCTTTATTCTGCTTTCAGAGTAAACGCTTCATCTTTTTTAAGAAGATTTAAAAGTTGTTCTTCAGTTTTTCTAATTGCAGAAAATACAACCTGCGTAGATAAACCTAAACTCTGAGCAGCCAAATATGCAGATTTTGTTTTATTATATTCTGCTCTAATTTGCATCACCTCATTAAAAGTAAGAATTTTTCTAGGCTTATTTGCATTCATTTCCTTATGATACATTGCATGTTCTTCTTTAGTTACATGCTTTAAATTTTCCAAACGATTATCTGAATGATCTCCGTTTAAATGGTGTACTTCTGTAGCAACCAATTCACTATCACGCTTTTTATACGGATTATGTAAAAAAGTATCAGCTGCTAATTTATAAATCGCCTTAGAAATACCATTAATAGTAACATATAAGCTATTTGTTTTCGTAGATGGTTGTAGTTCTTTTTTACTTATCAATTTTCTAATATGATATGTAGAGCAAGTTACACCATATTCATTTGTATAGTAATAAGGTTCACTATAAATTTGATAATCAGGAAAATTAGTAATATTAAACCACTGTGGATGATTACGCAAATACTCCAAATATTCTTTTTCTCTTTCTTTTTCAGCATCTGTCATAACGATAATATTTGATTTCTTAGTATCTTCTTTGTTATCGTTTACCGAAGTTAACACTTCTTCGTTAGATTTAACTTCTTCCTCTTTTACTGGAGCAGTTAAATTAGATAAAACGCGTGGTTTACCGTAGCGTTGTTTTACATAACTACCATCTAATACAGATTCCATACTAACGCCTGTCTTATCACAAGCATCTTGTAAAGTAAATTGATTTTCCATGCTAGGATCATATGTACTATTATATTTATCAATATCTGCTTGAGTCCAACCCGCATATTGTTTACGATTTTCAATTACGCGATTCATACCTTCTCTAACTGTTGTAGTTTTAGTTGAATGTCTTTTGCCATCATTTTTGACAAGTGTAATATCATAAATTACTTTTTTACTACACAAACTAGATCTCACGTCAAAACAAATATATTTCGGTAAATTATATTTTCTAGTCATGTTTTTTCCTTTCATAAATTTTAAAAACAAAATATTATTTACTATATCTTCTCAATAATGTAAAACAAAAAAATAAGGAGCTACTTAATTTCGCTCCTTATTGACGTTATTTACGCAATGTCCGAAGGTGTAGGACTGTAATTCACTTCTTTATTGTAAAATGGTCCAACCTTATCTAACATCTTAGCAAGCTTGGTTTTAATTGTTACTTTTTCAAGACTTATTGTGTTTTCTTCAGTTTCATCTCTTTTAAGTAAAATCTTTGCAATAATCGTGCCTAATTCAAAACACATTTCTTTAGTAAAACCTCTAATTGTAACAGCCGGAGTACCAATACGAATACCCGTGCAATCAGCAGGTTTTAAATCACCAGAAATCATATTTTTATTACAAATAATATTATAGTTTCTTAATCTATTTTCTGCTTCTTTACCAGATATACCTATACCTTTCATATCGAGAAGTACTAAATGATTTTCTGAACCACCAGATACGATACG
>JBJFGR010000096.1:0-9818 GCA_051892875.1 Succinivibrionaceae bacterium | reverse complement strand
TAAATAACTTCAAAGGATGATTTAGTTATACTTTTTAAAAAAGTTTACGATATAAAATATAATATTTTTTATAGATAATAAAAAAACCTATCAAAGATAGGTTTTTTGCACACATTTATAAGAGAAAATCTTTTCTTAATTTAAATCCATTTAAAATTAAGCTACTTTATACTTTTTTGCGTCACTGATGCTACTTACGTTGTTTGAATCAGTTTCTTCTGTTGTCTGATTCTGTGTTACTAAAGCTCTGATCCAATTTTCTAACATTGAATCTTCGTTGCCTGATTCTTTTATTGCGTAAATATCATGAATCTGTAAAGTTTCATTTCTTTCACCATTCTTATTGTTGAAATAACTGATAGAATGGAATTTGTTTGCTTTAATGCTTACATCTGTAACTACAAAAACGATAAATCTTTTAATTCCATCGTTAGCATTGCAATGTAAACGGAAGAATTTGTCACTAAAGAAACTCTTGTCGTGCCACCATTTTACGTAGTGAACAGGTTCCATAACTAAAGTAAGTTCAGCAGGTTGTTCATCAGCATTAAAACCAAAAATAACACCATTGATGTTTTTGTAATTACTAGCAGCTTTTCCTGCAACTTTGCTACTGTCTAATTCTCCAACAACTACGTTAGAAACACAACTAACAGCAGAATCAGGTAAGTCATTCAAAATTGATTCAATAAAATTTTGAGATGCTTCAGGGCTTTCTACAAGCCTACCTAAAATATCAGTGTTTAATTCTAATAATTCTGTTCCCATGGTCTTACTCCTTCTCTTATAAATATACCAAACCAACTATAACTATAGTAAATCCCTTTTTATAATTAAATATTAAAAGTGTTGTTTTGGTAGAAAGCACTTCGTAATTGCAAAACGCAATTATCATTCCTTGTACATGCTACTATTTTGCCTTAATATGATAAGCTTTTCAAGATCTCTTATTGTAAAAACTCAATTTGTGCAACAATTTTTTTATAAAATGTGATCGGTTTAACTTATTTCTAACATGTTATTAATATTATTTTTTTTGAAACAATGTCTGTTTTTTTGATAATTAATCAAAAAAAATCTTTTAAATAAAATGTTAAAAAGTAAATTTTTAATATTAATCTTTGTAAATATAAATAATTAATAAATATTAATACTTAAATAATTTAAAATTTACATAGTTATAGCAAAGTTTTTTATGCTCTTTCTTGAGTAAAATACATAATTTTGATATCTTTAATACTTTGGTAGATGTTTGTTTATGAACATCTTTATATATTATATATAAGTAATGATAGATTATTAGATAAAGGATATAAGTAATTATGGGTACAAATAGAATTGTTATAGGTATTGTAAATAATAAACATTTTTCAGCAAAAAACGGTAATGATTGTGCATTTATAGATATAGGTTTTGAAAAATTTACTTCAGATAGTAATAGTAAAGATTATGAATATGAAATCATTAACCAAAAAAGCTTTTTTTGTGAATCAAACCAGGTATTTTTGACCTCTAATGCCTTGGATATTATAAATAGTTACAATGGAATGCTGATACAATTGGAGGCTGGTGATTCACCAAATCCTGATAGTAAATGTAATTATACAGCATTATACAGTCATATAAAATCAGTAGTGATAGATGATTTTATAGAAATAATAAAGACAAATATTCCTTCTCCAAATAATTGTAAAGTTTATTATCCAATAAAGCCATCTACAAAGTATGTTATGTTTGAAAATATAACTTATATTATAGATGATAAAGATGTGGATTTTTTAGAGGATGGAGATAGGTATGAATCAACTTCTAGAGAGCTTGTTGAAAAATATATTTATACTAAATACGTAGAAAGTGTTCGTAGCACTATGTGTAATAATAGAAATGAAAGTTCTGAAGCAGAAAATGTTATTCTGTCTTTAAAATCAAAAATTATAAACGATATTGTAAATGACTATTTAGAAGAAGATGATGAAGTATTGAAGAATCTGGAATCTTCGATTAATGTAAAAGTTGACGAGATTAAAGAAGATACTTTATTAAATTACGTTCGTGAGGATTTAAAAGAAGATTTATTAAAATCAATTGTCAGAAAATTAGGTGAAGCTAAGGGGTTTTTAAAACCTTATGATAAGCGTTTTTTGGTTGATCCTGAACATTCTGAAAATATTATTGAAAATAATGATTTAGATAATAATAGTGATTTTATAGAATTTATACGTGATCGTTATGAAGGTTATTTTGAAAAATATATTGAAGTATTAAGAAAAGAAGTTTTTCCAAAAATAAAGGAACATCGTTGTTTAATGGGACCATTTTGTGTAAACAAGATAGAACAAAAAGAAGATGTTTATACTTTTGAAATTTCAGTTCCAGATAGAGGAAGTTTTAAAACAAATGATAAAATGGAATCTACAACTAAAAAATTCGATTACGATTGCTTAACTGATTATATCAAAGTAGTAAAATTTGATGATATTGAACGTGCTTACCTAGTTCAATTGAAGAATTGGCAATCTAGTGGAGAAAAGGTTGATTATATAAGTGAAAAGAAATTGGTTGATAATTATTGTACTCCTATTTTAGGTACAATATTTAGGGATTTAAGAACTCCTCAATTATCAATTTTAAGACAAAATTCGCGTTCTATAAAGACTCTAAAAAATCAAGAAGAACGTGTTATAGCTGCTTTTTCTGTAATCGAAAATGCTGCAAAATATCCAGAAGAAAGAGAAAAGTTCTTTAATTTCTTATTACAGACTACTACATGTAAGCATTTTATTGATTCATATATTAGAACAAATTCTGCTAAGATTGTTGAAAAGTATCGTAAAGATATGATAGATGAAATAAAACATGAGGGTGATAGATTAAAAAAAGAGATTGAACGATTAAATAATGAAATAAATAAGAAGCGTTTTGAACTAAAGAATTTAGAAAAAATGCCTATTGATAGTTTAGTAAAGGAAAATAATAAAAAAGCTAATTCAGAAAAACAAGTAGTCTTGTCATCTGAAATAGAAAATCTAAAAAGTTCAAAGAGTGAGTTAACCAAAGAATGTAATGAACTTCGTAAGGAAGTTGAAAATTTAGCAAGTACAAAAGAAAAGATCAATAAAGAATTAAAACAAGGTGTGAATGAGTTAAGTTCTAAGTATTTAGATATGCATTCAATGCTTCGTGCTTTTACTTCATCACCAACACGAAATGCAGCTGTTAATTTTAGTTTTACATCTTCTGTTCCAAGTAAAATCGTAACAGATAATATTTCAAAATCTCGTAATAGATATATAGAAGAATTAACTCGTATAATGCGCAGTAGAGGTAGAAATATTGAAAGAAATAAATTAATTTCAATGGTTATTACTATTGCTCAAAATCAATTTACGATTTTAGCTGGGTTGCCAGGTTCTGGAAAAACTTCATTTGTTAAGACTTTAGGAAAATCATTAAATCTTGGAAATCGTTTACATACAATACCTGTTGCCAGAGGGTGGACTTCACAACGTGATATCTTAGGATATTGGAATAGTTTAGCAGGAAGTTTTCAGGCTGCTCCGACTGGTTTGTGGGAATTGCTTACAACTTTGAATGATGAAAATGATAGTAATAAGGTTACCCCTGTATTTTTATTATTAGATGAAATGAATTTATCATCACCAGAACATTACTTTTCATCATTTATGGATTTAGCTGATGATGAATCTGAAAGAATGATTTATACAGGATCACCAGAAAAACCGTTCTTGAAGATTCCAAGTTATATACGTTTCATTGGTACAGTTAATAGTGATGATACAGTAAATATTATGTCACCAAGAATGCTAGATCGTTCAGCAGTAATTTTATTTGAAGAAAAGCCTAGTCAAGCGGATGATTTTAGGGTAATAAAACAGAAAATAGAACCAATGTCTACTTATAGTGCAAAGGATTGGGAATATCTGTTTAATGTTACTGAACCTTCTGTTCCAAATGTTCTTTATACGATAATAAATCAAGTAGAAGAGTTATTATTTAATGAAGAGCATGATTTAGGTCAGAGAGTAGTTATATCTTATAGAAAACATCAGCAGATTTTAAATTACTTAACTGTTGCTATTCAAATGTTTGATAATAATACCGTAGCTTTAGATTTTGCTATGAAACAGTTTGTTTTACCAGTAATAAATGGTTTTGGAGAAGGTTTTAGACAAAGATTAAATAAATTAAAAGAAATTTTTGAAAACAATCAGTTAAATGATTCAGTTCGAATTTTAAGCAGAATTATATCTGAAGGCGAAGATCGTATGCATAGTTATCAATTTTTAGCTTAATGCAGCATATATAAATATTTAACTAGAATGGTGGTTATAGAATGTTTGATGTTGTATTAAAAGTATCTAAAAGCATGCAAGAAGATACGATTGATAACTTTTTTAATGTTATAGAAAAAGGGATTGTACAATCTTTTCCGAATTTACCAGATGGAATTGTTGCCATACCAGAGGATTATTATCTTACTTTGGATGTTTCTTATGTTTTTGATGATGGTAGGGAAATATTTAATAAAACCCCAAAAATTACGATAGATAATGATAATTTTTATTGTCATCCTGTAAATGGAGAAGATGGTCGAACTCATTGGATTTTAAATTGGTTGCATGATAAAACATCTCCCCATAGAGGTCGTCCGTTTTGGGGTCTAGCAGGTGTGCATGAAATAAAAATTTCAGCATTTGAAGATTCGGAAGAATATACTGAAAACATTGTTTGCGTGGAGATTTTGGCTAATAAAGAACGAGCTGATGAAATACATAAAATGTTACATAACATTGATGATAATTATGATGAAATTACTAATATGTGTATTAGTAAAAATAGTTATAACAGTTCTTTATTAGAGTTAATAGAGCAGGCGGAAGATATTGTTACATGGCTTAATATTAATTGGAATACTCTATTGTCCCAGCTTAGAAAAACTTTAGAGCCGTGTTTAATTATAAAACCAAATGGTTTACCAAATTCTCCAGAATCTTTACATTGGATATGTTCAAATCCCGAAGCTTTGGGATTTTGTCTCCCTGAAGAACAGGATTTTAAGGTTAATAATTTTCCAGTAAAGACTGATTATTGTGCAGAAGAAGTTGTAAAACCTCAGTATAATTTATATGAAAATAATGTTATAGCAGCTTTTTTTGAACATGTACAGACAAAAATATCTGATATAAAAAAGTTTATTCATGCGAACATGAATAAACAATCTGATAAAAATGAAATGTATCCTGGTTATATTAGGTATAAGCAAATTGTAAATAAGTATAATATTAATTTATTAAGTGGTTATGAAGATACTTTAAATAAATTACAAGATAATATTTTTAAGTTTTATAATAAATTTAAGCAAGTTACGGGAATAAGGTATTCTCGTCATTTAATGCCAAAGATAACCCCTTTTGTTGCTAGAACAAACATTTATTATAATTTTTATCAAATTATTAATAAGTGGTATGAAAAATCTCGTGCAAAAATTACGCTCAATGATTTTGCAATGCATTTTATTAAAATTGATAAGTTATATGAGTTTTCAGTTTTAACCAAAATAGTTAATGCTGTAAATTCATTAGGGGGGCATAACACAAAAATGTCATGGCATAATATGAAAACTAGAATATTTGGAGGGGTGGAAAGCGAAAGACCAGACAATGAACCTTTTAATTATTACAAATGGTTGTCATCTAGCAGAGAGTTTACTATAGAGTTATGGTATGAACCGAGAATATCGACAGTTGATTATGCAACTGATGGAGAGTTAGTTGTTGTTCATAGTGATAATTACCATCGAGAGTACACATTGACACCAGATTTTATATTTAGAATAGAGTGGTCTAATACTCATGATGTAGATTATATAATTATGGATGCTAAATATAGTTCAGATAATACAGTTTTGAATCAATCATTACCAAGATTGATAAATAAGTATTTGTATTCATTAAATATAAAAAGTAAAAAATTTTACAGTAATCCTGTAAGGGCTGTTTGGGCAATATATTCAAGAGGTCAAAGAAAGAGTATTTCATGGTATGTAAATTCGCATAATTTACAATCGGATTATATGGTTTTTCCATCACTAGAGGGAATTCAAATTTGTGCGGATGACGATTCTGTTTTTAAAGATTCTTTAAACTCTTTAATTAATGGCTTAAGGCAATTGCATTCGAAAAAAGAATGATAAATAGTGTAGAGAGCAGTATGTGTTCTCTTTTATCTTATCAGTTCTTAATTTAAAAAATATCCTCGTAAGGACAACTTATGAGGATGTATCATAAATATAGGAGTTTTGTATTATAAAACACTTTTGAAAAACAAATGAAAACGAAAATAATAAAAAGAGAATAGGAAAATTTACAATGAAATATTTGAATGGTCGGTGATGCAGGGTTCGAACCTGCGACCCTCTGGTCCCAAACCAGATGCGCTACCGGACTGCGCTAATCACCGAAAACGTGATGTATTATATACTAGATTTAAAATGTGTCAAGATTTTTTTAATTATTTTTAATAAGTTGTGAATCTGTTGATTGGTCTCTAATTCTAGGATTAAGAGGTAAGATTGAGTTTAAAAAGATTTTTACTAAACCTAATTATGATATGATAAAAAAAGGCTGTTCGTTTATAAAACCAACAGCCTAAAAATCCATACTAAAGATATTATTAGTATGAATATCTCTAGTTACTTGCTACTGATAACTAAAGTCTTTAATTCATTAAGTAAAAAACTTAATGAAAAAAATCGTACGGAAAAATGATGATATATAAAAATGCCTAGATAATAATTTTTTGAATATTATTTGTCAATTTAATACAGTTTGTAATCTGTGAGGTTTTTTAAATAATATTAAAAATTATTTATTTTTTATGAATAATGATATATGAATCAAAATTGTTAAATAAATTTAATCTAGTTAAGTATAATTTTTTTTTACATAATTCACAAAAAAAATATATTCAGATAGACAATACTTTTATATTGCTTAATACTAGGGACATAAAGTTATAAGAAGACTCTTATTGCTACACAAACTATTATTTGTAAAATAAGATTTTGTAAGATTTTTTTTAAGGATAAAAATATGGAATTAAAGGGTTCACAAACTGAAAAGAATTTATTAACAGCATTCGCTGGAGAATCTCAGGCAAGAAATCGTTACACTTTTTTTGCATCAAAGGCTAAAAAGGAAGGTTTAGTATTGATTAGTGATATTTTTACTGAAACTGCTAATCAGGAAAAAGAACATGCTGAAAGATTTTTTTCATTCTTAGAAGGTGGTTGTTGTGAAATAACAGCTGCATTCCCTGCGGGTGTTGCTGGTACAAGTGTAGTTGGTACTACTTTAGACAATTTAAAGGCTGCTGCTGATGGTGAAAATGAAGAATGGTCATCTATGTATCCAACATTTGCAAAAGTTGCTAGAGAAGAAGGGTTTGATGGTATAGCTGCTTTGTTTGAAGCTGTATGTAAAGCAGAAAAAGGTCATGAAGAACGTTATAGAGCTCTTTATAATAACTTAATGGAAGGTAAGGTATTTAAGCGTGATGGTAAAGTGGTATGGCGTTGCCGTAACTGTGGCTATATTCATGAAGGTGAAGAAGCTCCTAAGGTATGTCCTGCATGTGCTCATCCACAAGCATATTTTGAAGTGTTTACACCTGTGGCTTAATAAATAATAATTTTTAGAAAAATTTTTCTTTTTTCTTAAGTATAACATGTAATACTATCAATATAAAATTGATAGTATTTGATGATATAGATTATATTTTTAAACAGAAGTGTGTATTTTTTTATAAAGGATGCGGGATTTTAGAAATAATAAAATAAGGTGTAAAATATGAGAAGAGGAAGTAGAGGTTTTACCTTAATTGAGTTAGTTGTTGTAATTGTTATTTTAGGTATATTAGCAGCTACAGCAGCACCAAAGTTTATGGATCTTCAATCTGATGCAAGAGAATCTGCATTAAGAGGTATGGAAGGTGCAATGAAGAGTGCTTTAAATTTAGTTTATTCTAAATCTATACTTCAAGGATCTGATAAGGTTGAAAATTATACTAACAATAATAGCACTGCAACAGTTTGGACTAGTTATGGTTATCCTATAGTAGGTGATTTAGATTCTTCAGTAGAAAAAAAAGATGGTAAGCAAGGTATGTTAAGAGCTTTGCAAGTGGATGTAGATGAAGTTAAAGCCGAAGCTAGCGAATGTGATTCTAGTGTTCAGGAATGGTGTGCTTATATCAAAGATAGTGCATTATATATTGCTCCTAAAAATTCTGCTGGTTTTAATACTGATAACACAAAGTCATGTGCTATTAAGTATACATTGACTGTTGATAGCAAAGAAGCAAAATCTACACCAAAATTAGAAATATTAAAAGGTGGTTGCTAATCAAACATTTTGATGGGTAATTAAATATTGAAAAGCTCATTTATTTAACAAATGAGCTTTTTTATTTTTTTGTTATTAATTAAAAAAAACTAATTATATAAAATATGCTATACGTCACTAAATTGAACAATGAAAAGTAAATTTTTGAAGTTTGTTATTTTTTATAATGCTTTATAATGGTACAATTATGGGCCGAATAATATGGAGTTTTTTTAATATAGACGATGATATCGATAAATAGATATAAATCGAGATAAACTAGTAAGAGAAATAACGGAAATGATGCTGACAAAGATATTCAATGCTTTTAAAAACAATATAGCTATAGCAAAAGTTGGTATAATGGCTATGGGGTTGATTGTTTGTTCTTCCGTAGTAGACGCAAATGCTGCTGATAAGAAACGACAATATACAGTTGGAGATATAAAGTATTTTCAGAATTCTTTATTATTAAAAGAAATAGAAGCTAATATCTATCGTTATAAATCCTCAATGACAGTTATTACTTATACGGATAATAGAGAGGATTTTTTATATAATCGTGATGAATTATGGGGAAGTAGAGAAAATTTAAGTTATGCTATTGCTAATATGAAAGATTTTTTACCTCAATCTCCATATCAAGAAGATTGTGAAGAAGTAATCAATATGTCTCAAGATCTATTAATAAAGAGTGAAACATATGCAAACAATCAAAATGAATTGATTGCTCTTTATTCTAAAGTTAAAGATTTAAGGAAAGATATTTCATCTTTGTTTGAAAAAATTAAAGAAAGTGAATCTTTAGTTGGAAGAAAAAAGCTTTCATTTAATGAAGATGAATTATTTATAAAGGTTTCTCAAGCTCGCAGTATATATGAAATTATGTTCACGTCTTTTTTTGATGCGAAAACAAGTGCGGAAGCTGGAGAAGTTGTGGTTCAATTAAATAAATCATTAATTTCTTATCAAACATTGATGAGTGACGCTGCGTCAATATTTCCAGAAATGCAGGAATCATATGCTATTGCAAATAAAGAATTTTCAAAATTATTTTCTGAAAAAGGGTTAGGAAATCTTTATTATTCATATTTAGTGAAGAAAGAAGAACAGTATAATATAAGTAATTTCTTCCATAAATCAACTAAAGATATAATTAATAAGTTAAATTTAGTACAAACTAAGATTAGAATGCGTTTGGAATAATTTTACAAATACAAGACAAAATTTTGAAGGTGTGATATCTATTAAGATGTTGCGCCTTTTTTGTATTTTGTTTGAGTCATCGTGCATATTGTTGTATTTTCAAGTTGATTTGAATATTGAACTAGCCAACCATAAAGAGTGGTAGAATTATATTCAGGGTAAATAACAGTTTTATTAAATATATAAATAGTTTATAATATCTAAAATATT
>JBJFGR010000095.1:0-9846 GCA_051892875.1 Succinivibrionaceae bacterium | reverse complement strand
TGAAATAATCTTGTTCATAATTCTAAATCTAAAAAAATATTTTAGATATTATAAAATATTTTAGATATTATAAAATATTTTAGATATTATAAACTATTTATGTATTTAATAAAACTGTTATTTACCCACAAAAAGTTTTTTTTCAACTTCTTGTGGGCACTCTATTGAGATCCTTTTTTTTGGTTTTTAGTGTTTATTCTCAAAACATTTACATATTCTTTTACGAATTAAAAATTTTAATATAACCTAGTATTAATACTATAGAAACTACTATTGGGAAAAATGCTGAAATATAATACTTCATAAAACTAGGTAAATTAACACCTTTACCTAAATTTACTTCTGCTGCTAAATTATGATACTTCCAACCAAAAACACAGAATAAAGTTAAATAAATACATCCTATAGGTAAAATATTATTACTTACAATAAAATCCTCCAAGTCAAGAATCATACTACCTGGACCCATCGGCTGAATATTACTCCATAAATTAAATCCTAAAATACACGGAATTGAAATAACTAATAAAATAATTAAATTAACAATTACAGATGTAAAACGTGATACTTTAAAGCAATCAATAGTATTTGCAACAATACATTCTATAACTGCAATTACGGTTGTAAATGCTGCAAAAAACATAAAAATAAAGAAGATAGCACCAACTATAGTTCCATATTTCATTGCTCCAAATACATTAAGCATACTTATAAATAGCAATGTAGGACCACTTGATGGTGATATATCATACGAAATACATGCTGGGAATATTATTAATCCTGCAGTAATTGCAACAAAAGTATCTAATACTGCAATAATAATAGACTCTTTTACTAATGAATGTTTTTTATCTATGTAACTCCCAAAAATCAAAACAGAACCCATACCTGCACTTAATGTAAAAAATGCTTGATTTAGAGCTTCATAAATAACCTTTATCCAACCAATTTCATTTACCTTTTCTAAATTTGGGTAAAGATAAAATTTTAAACCTAATAAAGCTTTATCTAAAGTTAAGCAATATATAGCTAAACCTACTATTAAAAGCAATAAAAATATCATCAATGGTCTTGTTATATATTCAACACCTTTTTGCACACCTCTTGCACAAATTAAAACACTAAAAATAATAACTAAAAAGGTATACAAAATCATTATTTTATAATCAAATAATAGTGTAGAAAATTTTTCTTCAACAACTTTTTTTAAGGTATCAGTGCTTAATTCATGCATTCCTACAAAATCACCACTTAGAAACGATACCATATAATACATTAACCAACCCGTTAGAACCGTATAGAAAGCCATTAATATATAAGGACCGACTAATAAAGGATATTTACCCAAATGCCAATAGCTTCCCTTGGGTTCTAAAGTTTCAAAAGCTTTTGCTATAGATTTTTTTGAAGCCCTACCTAGCGCTAATTCGATCATTAATGCTGGGAGCCCTAAAAGTAGTAGACATGCAAAATAAATAAACACAAAAATAGCCCCTCCATTTTCACCCACAACATATGGAAAGCGCCAAATATTTCCTAAACCGATTGCACATCCAGCTGACAACAAGATAAACCCTAATCGAGATGAAAGACCTTCTCTTATCGCTACTTCTTTAGGTAAACCACTCATTATTTAGTAATTCCTTATAAAATTTTACTTATTTTCAATATTTTTAAGTTGTTCTTGACGTTCTTTTTCTTTTTTTATTAAAACTTCTATTGGTTTAACATCTTTTATATCAACTTTGTAATCGTCATTAACTATATTATTTTCAGATTCAACTGTTTTAGTTTCTTCATTGGTTTTTGATTCATTTTGATCTATTTCTTCTGATTTTTTTTCAGTTTTCTGAAACTGTTTTTCCGCCTCATTTTCTTGAATCACATTTTGATTATTTGCACTATTGTTTTCGTTGCTATTGGCATCGATATTTTCTTTATTACTTAAGTTACTATTTTCTAAATAATAATTTTTTCCTAAAATTCTATTTAATATTTCACGAAAATCATCATCTATAGGTTCTGAATTAATTCTATATAAACCAGGCATAACATTATTATAGTTTAAAAATAAAAACTTATAGAACGCTTGTTCTGAGCGAGTATAACGCAATTCTAACATTCTTTCTGATTCATTCTTTATAAAATTGTCTATTAAGCTATCTTTAACAACAATATATTTAGGTTTAAAATAAACTAGACCATCAATTATTTTTTGTTTAACATCAAATCCTGGATATACGTTTCTAGAAAATAAATAAGGAGAAGCTGCATTCCTATCTGTCCATAAATAAAACTGAGGCATATCTCCTTCGACCCAAATCTTGTCACCAGGAGTTGTATCAGCTTTTATTATTTCAACCTTTTGAGCAACTTCCTCATTCTCAGGTTTTCCTTTTGAAGGTCCTATGGTAATTGCATTTATACCTAGCATTAAAGCGATTCCAATACTTAGAAGTAAAAAAACAGAATGATTATGATAATAAAAACCTATCTTTTTACGTAGTATATAGAGAAAATATGTTACCAAACCTGCAACTATGACATCAACACTCAAATGTTTAACTACTGTTGCTAACACCCATTCGTGATGAGTCCATTTCCAAATAAGGTGTTCTACCACTAAAAATATTAAAAAGAAAAATATTGTTAAGAAACTAACATGAATATCTTGTTTTATATGCAAATATCTATGCATTAAAAATGCTAATGGTATAAACATATAAGGCAAATATAATAAATCATAATGATCATAATTATGTCCTGTAACACTATTACAAACAATAGTAAAACATACACCTAACCCAAGATATAAAACAAACCAAAAACAATCTTCTAAATTTTTTCTAAAAAAAAGAGTGTTATCCTTATTTTTTATAATTAATAATAAACCTGTTATAACAATAAATAAACCTGTTCTAAAAAATCCTACGGTACCCATTATAAAATCGAAACTATGAACTCCGTAAGCTCCACCATCTTGTAAAAAAATTAAAAAACTATAATAAAATGCTTCTAATAATAAACTCGATCCACCAACTAAATAAAAATACAAAGCAAAAGAACCACAAACAATAAAAAGTCCCAATAATACCGTTCCTACTAGTTTTATAGAACTTTTTATATCTCCTCTGTTTGCATAATACAAACAAAGCATTATGTACCATGCTAAAAAATATGACCCGTTATTTAGTCTTATCATTAATGTAAAGGCAAAGGCCAAAGCAGTTACAAAAGATAACCAAAAATAAAATCTTCTTTTTACAAATAAAATAGAAAATGGATAACTAGATATCATGGCTAAATATAATGCATAATCCTCTGTCATATTTCCGTAATAATATCTGTAACCAACTAATGAAATAACACAAGTGATAGAACAAAATCTTGCTAAAGGACTAAATCTAAAAGAACGAAGTGCTAAGTCAATACTAATAACACCAAACATTAAAAAAATATTTTCTAAAAAAGCAATCCCCTGAAAACCACCTAATCGGTATCCGACCATATCTATAAAGAAAATACCAGGGCCTTTTATATCAACCATATCTCTATATAAAACTTCGCCATAGGCCCACATTTTTCCAATTAATGCGAAATTTGAAGCATCAAAACCAGGGGCTTGTCCATACCATAAAGGATTTAAAAAGGAAAATGCTAGTGAAACCAAACATAAAGCAAATAAAATTACTTCATGTTCTCTTTTTTCTAAAAATTCATTAAACTTTTCTAACTTCATCCTTGCCCCCAATGGAATTTTTACTTATTAGGTTTTTTCTCATTTTTAGATATTTTATGTATCATAACTGATGATATCGAATGGTTTTCAACATTAAGAATTGTACATTGCCAATCTTCATTCAATTCAACAATGCTATTTACTTTCGGCAAATTTTGTTCTTTCTCTATTATATACCCTGCTATACTATGATAGTGAACACTTGGTTCTATATTAATACCTATAAGTCGATCTAATTCAATAAGAGCTATATCTCCTTGAACAATATAGCTATCTTCCCCAACCTTTTTACAATCTTCCTTCTCAGATTTTTCAGGTAAATTACCAGCTATTTCTTCCATTATATCCCTTATAGTAGCCAACCCTTCAAAATTACCAAATTCGTCAACTACAAATAATATATAATTTTTAGCAGCTTTCATTTCCTCAAGAGCTTTTAAAACGCTAATAGTTTCAGGAACATACAAAGGTTGCATTATCATTTTTGAAAAATCAATATCACCTTTGTTAACTATCATTTGCTCCAATATTTTAGATTTTTTTACATATCCTATTGGAGCATCCTTGTTATCATTATTGTAAGCTACCAATAATGAATAAGGACAATTTATAAGAAGCTGATATATTTCCTCTCTACTATCTGAAATATCTAACATTTCAACATCAATTCTAGCAGTCATAACAGCTCTAACTGTATAAGCATCAAGCTGTAAAACTCGAGAAACTAAATCTTTTTCTTCATTTGCAAAAACAGATTCAACATCTACTGGTGCTACAATTGATTCTTTTATTGATTGAAATTCATTTTCACTTTTTGATCCTAAAATTCTTAATACTAATGAAGCTGCAATTTCACGATTACTCTTCAAATTTTTATCAAGTTTTAAATTATTCTTTCTTGCTACCTGATTAAAAATTTCAATTAATATTGAAAAACCTATAGCAGCATACAAATACCCCTTAGGTACATGAATATGTAAACCTTCAGCAACAAGGCTAAAACCTATCATCAATAAAAAGCTTAAACATAAAATAACTAAAGAAGGATGACTATTAATAAATTTTGTTAAAATATTACTTAAAGAAACCATTATTGCCATAGCTATAATTACTGCGAACATCATAATAAACACATGTTCGCACATACCTACAGCAGTTATAACAGAGTCTAAAGAAAAAACAGCATCAAGAACCACTATTTGAAGTACTACTAACCAAAATTTATTAGCTGCAAATTTTTCTGTTGAAGTAGATTCAATACCACCTTCTAACTTCTCATGTAACTCACTTGTAGCTTTATATAACAAAAAAATACCGCCAATGAGTAAAATTAAATCTCTTACAGAAATACCAAAAGTGCCAAATGACAATATAGGATTTGTTAAAGTAACAATCCAGGAAATAAAAGATATAACAACCAAACGTAACAATAGAGCAAAACCTAAACCTGTATAACGAGCCCTATCTTGCCATTTCTTAGAAGGAAGTTTTCCTGCTAAAATAGCTATAAACACTAAATTATCAATACCTAAAACTATTTCTAAAATTGTTAAAGTAAGCAACCCCAACCAAGCAGAAGGATCATAGATCCAAACCATGTCAAACACTTTCTTATAGCCTCTTATATAATAAAAGAGGTGGTAAAAATAGCCACCATCTTAAATTTTACCCTTATCTAGAAAAAGTATCTTTCCTAAAATGATTCTTTTCACCTCTAAAAGAATCTCTAACTAACTTTTTACCAAACTTGGATTCTTTTGTATTAAAAGTTTTTCCTTTATAGACATTTTTATCCCAAAATGATTTATTATCATCTTTAGGAGAACGTTCTTTACTACCACCTTTTAAAAATCTAGCGTCAGATTTTTTCCTATCATCTTTTCTACCTTTATGAAAAGATCTTTCTTCTTCCAAAAAAAACTCAAAATTGCTTTCTCTTGAATTTAATTTTTTATGCTTATTAAATCCTGTTTTTTTTTCAAACTTTTTCACAGCATGTCGAACTTGTCTATTGCGTACAAATTCTTCACGAACCGATAATTTTTTATCTTCTACAACAGATTCTTTTTCAGGTCGTAAATTCACCAATGCCCTTAATTCATTTACTTCATTTAAAGTAAGTTCTCTCCAAGAACCTTGGGGTAATTTGCCTAATTCAATATTTGCATAAGATATTCTCTTCAATCGACTTACTTTTAATCCCAAAGCTTCCCAAAGACGTCTAACTTCTCTCTTTCTACCTTCTTTTAAAGTCACATTATACCATTGGTTTATACCTTCACCACCGATATATGATACTTTATCAAAATGAGCTGGACCATCATCAAGATCAATTTTAGTTTGTAATTTTTCAATATGTTCTTTAGTTACTTCACCAAAAACACGAACAGCATAAACTCTCTCTATTTCATGACTTGGATGCATTAAGCAGTTAGAAAGTTCCCCATCAGTTGTAAATAATAATAGACCAGATGTATTCACATCAAGTCTTCCAACATAAAGCCATCTCCCTTTTGAAACAGCTGGTAATCTATCAAAAACTGTAGGTCTTCCCTGAGGGTCTTTTCTAGTACACATTTGCCCTTCAGGCTTATTATAAACAAGAACTCGACAAATAGGTTTTGTAGAATTTGCAGCTTTTACAATTTGTCCGTTAACTCTTATAACTTCGTTTCCTTCTACACGATCCCCTAATGAAGCAACTTTTCCATCAACACTTACTAAACCAGATTTAATATATTCTTCCATTGCTCTACGGGAACCTTGACCTAAAGCGGCCAATACTTTTTGAAGTTTTTCGCTCATAATATCCTCTATGCGATCTTCTGCCTCACGACAAACAACTAATGTTATTTAAAACCAAGAATTTAAAAAAAAGATAACTCATTCTAACACAATTTAATGCAATTTAAAAAATGAGTTACAGAAAAAAGTCCGATACCGTTAGATATCAAGACTCAAAAATAATGAAAGATTTTAAAAATATAACGTTTCCTATTCGTCTTTGTTAGAATCATCATCGTCAATATTTGATCGAGATCCCGCAGCACATAATAAATCAAGATCATCATCGTTTATTGCTTGGATATCTTCTCTTTTTCCTACTTTTTCAGCATCAAAAAAACTCAACACATTCGAGGATTCAGCAGTGTCTAATTTATCATCTTCTGAAAAAACAGGCATTTTGGGAGCTTTAAAATTAAATGCTTTTTTCATTAAAACATCAACAAAATCCAAATCTTTATCTTCTAAATTAGCCATTTTCCAAAATCTCCCCACAGACATAAAACTACAGAAAATATGTTAATTATACATTTTAACTAATAAACGTTAGCAAAGAGAAAAAGTTACAACTAAAACTATAAATATTCGTTTTTAAGATAGCTTAAAGATTCTGCCAACTTAACTTTAGCCCTATGAATTCTTACCTTTACTAATGATTCAGAAATACCTAATTGTTTTACAATATCTTTTATTGACATTTCAGATATATTAAATAACACATAACATTCTCTTAATTCATTAGGTAATTCTGCTAAGGCTTTCTGTAAACAAGTTTTTAAATAATTATCATTCTCTTCTATAGAATCTTCCAATTCTTGAGTTTCTTGAGAATTTTTTGAAAAATCATCTGTAATTACTTCGAATTTAGCATGGCGAATATAATCAATCCTAAGATTCTT
Organism: Succinivibrionaceae bacterium; assembly: GCA_051892875.1. GTDB lineage: Bacteria > Pseudomonadota > Gammaproteobacteria > Enterobacterales > Succinivibrionaceae > JBJFGR01. The sequence continues at coordinate 2,424 of JBJFGR010000095.1, read as the reverse complement.
TGCAATCTGAAAAACTAAAGATGTAATATTATCTTCTGGTGAATAAACATCTCTTTTTTTCCATAATTTTATAAAAGTTTCTTGAACAAAATCACTTGCCTGCTCATAACTACATCCATTTGCTATCAGATAATTTACTAATCTAGGTGCTATATCATCGTAGTACTTTTGCATTTGAACTTGTGTTATCATAATTCAACAACTCTTTTTTAATAATTTAATAGTTTAATAATCTAATAATAAAATTTATCTTCTCTACTATTATTGTACAATAAAATAATTAAAATAATGTTAATATTGCTTTATGATATTATTATAAATTTGACATTAATTTGAGTTTTTTCACAATGACACAAAACACCGATAATAACATATTTGAAACAGAACAAGTTTCTTTAGAAATTCTCAATAGAACTTATAATATCACATGTAAAAAAGGCGAAGGTGATAATTATAAAATAGTTGCAAAAGAAATTATTAAAAGAATAGAAGATTTTAAAAAAATGATTCCTAATTTTAATAATGAACAGATATTAGTCTTAACCGCATTAGATATCTGTCACGATTTATATAATCAACAGTTGAAATATCAACAATTTAGCGATATAGTAGAAAACAGAACGAAGGAAATTGGTAAACATCTTAAAAATGTTTTAAAAGATCTCCCTAGTTAAAAAAATCACCTCAAGTTTGTCCTCATTGATTATGTCCCTGAGCCGATACTGATAGATTAGGAAAATTACTTTTATAAGGTGTGCAAGCTCAACTTGTATTGAGAAGCCTAGATATAAAAAACTTTTTCCGCCCTGAACTTTTGGGTTCAAGGTTTTCTAATCGATAGACATCTTGGGGTTTATTGTATTAATTTTAAAGTAGCATATATCAAAAATAAATAAGAGAATATCTGTACTATGCCAACATCTCGCCCACTATTAAGACAGAAGATAAGAGATCTTCGCAAATCAATCAGCCCAGAACTTCATGCACACTATTCTTCCCAATTAATTGATCAATTTTCACGTAGTGAAAAGATTAAAAACGCTAAATGTGTAGCTTTATACATAAGTGTTGACGGAGAAATTGACACAAATGGCGTTATTAAATGGTGTCAAGCAAAAGGTAAACAGGTTGTAGTACCTGTTCTACATCCTTTTTCCAAGGGCAATCTTTTGTTTTTAAAGTACGACAAAGATACTATTATGGTCAAAAACAAATACGATATACCAGAACCTGAATTAAATGTCCAAAATGTTGTACCTTTAGAACAAATCGATATAATGTTTACACCACTTGTAGCATTTGATTCAAAAGGGAATAGATTAGGTATGGGTGGAGGTTATTATGATCGCACACTTCAAACATACCATGCTTCCAAAAAAGGACCATATCCTATTGGTTTAGCATTAGATATACAGGAAGTAGATACCTTGCCAACTGAAATTTGGGATGTTCCTTTACCAGAAATTATAACTCCTACTAGAGATATAATTTTTGAAGAAATTTAACTAATAACAAGTATTAAATCTTGTATTTTTATTGTTTTATGATAATTTTTTAAAGATAAGGTATTTTAAACTTATCTATAACTGCCCAATTTGTGAAGTATAGTCCATCTTTTGGTTAAACTTTTTGTAGCCCTATAAAAAAATGACATACTTCACAAATTTCTTGCACTATGAATTCTAAAGAGTATAATTTTCACTATCTTTTTATCAAAAAATTTTTATTTGGAATACATTTATGAGTCAAAATACAAAGAAGAAAAATGCTGCTTTAGAAGCTTTGAAGTATGTAAAACCTAATGCCATTTTAGGGGTGGGAACAGGTTCAACTGTTAATTTTTTTATTGATGGGTTAAAAGACATCAAAGATCAAATTAAGGGTGCTGTTTCAAGTTCTGTAGCATCAACCGAAAGGCTAAAAGCTTTAGGTATTCCTGTTTTTGACTTAAATGATATTGATAGTTTCGATATTTATGTAGATGGTGCTGATGAAATAAATCCTTCTATGGATATGATAAAAGGTGGTGGTGCTGCATTAACAAGAGAAAAGATCGTTGCAGCAGTAGCAAAACAATTTATTTGCATTGTTGATGATTCCAAAGTTGTGGATGTTCTCGGAAAATTCCCACTACCAGTTGAAGTAATTCCTATGGCTCGTGCTTATGTTGCAAGAGAACTAACAAAATTAGGTGGAACACCTGTATATAGAGAAGGTTGTGTTACAGATAATGGTAATCACATTCTTGACGTTCATAACTTACAAATAACTGAACCAAAAGAATTAGAAAAAATCATCAATGCTATTCCAGGTGTTGTGACTGTTGGTTTATTTGCAAAACGTGGTGCTGATGTTTTAATTATAGGTAAAGATGATAACGTAGAAGTAATTAAAAAATAGTACATTATCTATGTATTATGCATG
>JBJFGR010000094.1:0-9928 GCA_051892875.1 Succinivibrionaceae bacterium | reverse complement strand
AATTCTACTAAAAAATTCTATACCATAGCTTGGTTGTTTTAATTCAGTCATATTACTCCTTTAATTTATAACGAAGAAAATATACCTATTATCTATATACTACCATAAAACATATGGCATTTTTTTGAGATTTTATTACATTTCTTTTTTGGATAACTTATCAAAATACATAATATAATAGGCACTGTTAATTCTATTAAAACATTTCATATATGAGTAATACTATGTATTTTTAGGTCTCCATTATCTGTTTAATAAGCTCATCTTAAGCCACAAAGTAAAGATGTTTTAATCATGATTTGGTATGAACTCGATTAACTAATTGTCATTCATTTTTTCTCCTACGTCCATTCTACTACCATATAATTTTACTGAAAAAATTGAAATAATTTCTAAAACATTATAGCTAAAACTTCTTCAAATAAGGATTGTTCACATCTGCATTATTTATAATCACACTCTATCATAAGTTACTACATATCTATTATCTACTTCTATTGGTATTTTTCCAAATTATAGTACCTATAATATTTACATATGCTATAAACTATTTACAGATTATATGTTAACTGTCAAAAAACTAATTTCAATACATAAGATAAATTCTAAAATTTTACTTTTTCTAACACTCAAATTCTCTCAATATTTCTTTTTACTTACTAGTTAAAGTCATATGTTTTCTGACTGCTAAAGTTAATCTTGAAATACAAACTTTATGTTGTTTATCATCTTCAATTACAATATTCCAAACTTGAGTTGTAGAACCTAAATGAATAGGAGTTGCTTTTGCATATAACAATCCTAATTTAACAGCTCTTAAATGATTTGCATTAATATCTAAACCTAAACATGAATAATCATAACCACAAGCATAATTTCCGGCAATAGAACCTACGGTTTCTGCTAAAACAACAGACGCCCCTCCATGTAATAAACCAAACGGCTGATGCGTTTTTGAGCACACAGGCATAGTTGCAATAATATAATCATCACCAATTTCAGTAAATTTTATATCTAAAAATTCCAACATGTTGCCACTAGATAAACTATTCAATTTATCTAAAGTTATATCTTTTTTCCAAATCATTTTTCTGTATTTTCCGTTCTCTGCAGTTTATTATTTTTATTTATATTAATACTTATATTTTTATCTTTATTATTTCCTAACATATTTTTTACTAAAGCATCTATCAAAGATGCATTACTCTTTGTATTTAACGAAGAAATAGTACCCAAAGGTATATCGTGAGTATTTTCATTATTACCTGTTGTCACCAACATATTATTAGTTTCATTACTTGGAATATTCTTTCCTAAGCGAACCAACTCATTTACCTCCCCTATAACAGCTTCTAATTCTTCTAAAATTTTTTTCAGTATTGCTGTAGTCACAGGCTTAGATGCAATGCTGGTCATTCCTATTTTTCTACATTCTATTCGTTCTTCATCCGAGGTATTAGCTGACAGAGCAACTATTGGAATTCTTCCATACTTAGAAATAATATGTTTTGAAGCTTCAAAACCATCCATAACAGGCATTCTCAAATCCATAAATACCAGTTCTGGTAACTTAGCATCTACTTGCTTAATTGCCTCTTCTCCATTACTTGCTAAACGAACATTATGACCTAGTTTTTCAAGCATTGTTTTTATAACAAACTGATTTATTTGAGAATCTTCTACCAATAAAATATCATAATTATGTTCTTTATGAACTATTGGTTTATGAATAGCCTTAACCCCAATAATATTTGTTGAAGGCACCTTACAAGGAATTTCAAACCAAAATGTTGAACCTTTTCCTAACTCACTCTTAATTCCTATTTTTCCACCCATATGTTCAACTAAACGTTTACATATAGCTAAACCTAAACCTGTGCCACCATATTTTCTACTTATTGAACTATCAAGTTGGGCAAATGGATGAAATAAATGACCTAATTTATCAGAAGGAATACCCGTCCCTGTATCTATTACTGAAAACTTCAACCTATTTTGGAATCTTTCTGCTACTAAAGTAACCCCTCCTTCTGAGGTAAACTTTATGGCGTTATTTATAAGATTAAAGAATATCTGTGATAAACGATGCTGGTCTCCATATACCATATTTGGAAAATTTTCTGAAATACTTAAATTTAAATAAATTCTTTTATTTTCAGCCTTTTCTCTCATCTGAATTATCGCTGAATTTAAACAGAACTTTATATCAAAACTGATATTTTCAAGAACCATTGCCTGAGAATCAATTTTTGATAAATCCAAAACATTATGTAAAATAGTCTGCAATAAAGACGCACTTTGAGAAACATGCTTAATATAAGTTCTCTGTGTATCATCAATATTTGTTTGTTCTAATAAATCCAACATCCCTAATATAGCTTGTAATGGTGTCTTTATTTCATGAGACATTACAGCTAAATACTCTGTTTTTGACCGATTGGCAATTTCTGCATCATTCATTGCTTTTTCGATTTCTAAATTTTGTTGATGTTCTTTAGTAATATTATAAGATGTTCCTCTATATCCTAAATATTCACCATTTTTTGAGTAAAATGGTTGACCATTTATTCTCACCCATAAATGTTGACCATCAACATAGATTGGAAATTCTTTCGCAATAATTTTTTGGCGGTTTTCAAACAACTCAATAATACCTTTTATAATTTCGGTATCCTTGAAACAATCTTTATCAAAAATTTCTTTTAAGTTCTTTCCTACTAATTTCTCATATCGTAAAACACCATCTTTCTTTGGACCACTCGGATTCATACTAAATTTTAAAAAATCATGATCCAAAACAAACCTTCCGTTTTTATCGGTCTGCCAATAAAGTTCATTTGACAAATCTCTAAAAGCACACTGATTATTCTGAAAATCCACCAATTCATGGGTTCTTGTTTGAATTGCTAATTCTAATAAGTCTCTATATTCAATACTAATTAAAGCTTGTACTATAAATGGCTTATATTTTTTAATTTCTTTTTTGCTAATATTATTTAAAATTAATGGAATATGATGTGTACAAATAAACAATAATGTGCTTTCATGCAAATCTAGAGGAACTAATATTGCACTTCGAACTATCTGATTAAATTTTGGTTCTTCTGACTGAAATACATCTACTTGAGATGGATCACTAAGTACAAATATTTCATTTAAATCAATAGATTTTTTTATTATGCCACTATTTTTCCAATTATGTTTTTGAAGAACATCCAAGGAAGCATAAATTGTACAAAAATCTTGTTTTGATTTATCTTCTGTAGATAATAGTACCACATCCTCAAAATCAATAATTTTTTTAATAGAACTAATTAATAATGCGTATTGAGTATCTTTATCTTGTTTGCAGGATAACTGTTGGAATACTGAAAAAATCTGTTCGTGTTGATATTGCACAATTCTTTCACGATCAATTAACAACTCTTTTTCTAATTTTAGACGATTGATCTCATTTTCTAACTCTTTTATTCGCTGTGCATCATCGTTCATATCAATCCTTATCTAAAAAACTTACTGTTGCAACTGTAGCATTATGAATTTCTATATTATTATCTACATTCTTTCCATACTCACCACCTACAGAATGAACCATATATGGAATTTCTTTATTATAATCTCGAACTTTTTCTAAAACATCTTTAGTAAAACCCTGATCTTTGTAAACATCTCTGTATGATTTACACATTATATAGTATGAAGCTATAACTTTTTTTGTAATAGGTACATCTGAATGCATAAATGTTGACGCAAACATAGATTTTCCAAGTTTTACAGGATAAACAACTTCACCAATTCCCCAAAAGCAGTTTATAACTAAACCTCTATCTTTCGTTACTCCAGATATGTATGAAACCATTAACTGTTCATCAAATTCTAAACTTGATACTTGTTTACCAACGAACATTTCTTCATTTATACTCTTTATATAAGCATCTAGTTCTTCGTAACTCATATCTATACTATGAACATTAATACTTTTTAAAAACAAATCTGCCGCTGGCTGATTATTTATTTCTTCTATACAATTTCCCTGAATCTTAGTGATAGCTCCTAGTGAATTATAAGTATCTAAAATAGGACAATGGCGTTCAACCACAATATCTACAGTAGAATACATTAAGGTAATTATATAGAAATTACTATCTACAATAACTTTATCCTGTGTAAAACCTACAACCACCCTATCATCTTCTTTACCTAACACCCCTCCAATTATTGGTAAAGAATTTCCATAAATAGTTGCTAAATCCTGAGCAATAAATTTTGTGGCACTTACACTATGATATAAAAACACTAAATCAGGCATTACACCTCGGAACCCTGCCATATCAGATGCTTCTTTTATACTATCTGCAAGCTTTAAATCTGGAGGTAAATAACTAGTAATCACATTACCAAAAGAAGAGCTGTTATCAAAAAATGCTTGAACAATAATCCCCTTGTAATAATTAACAGATTCCTGTTCTACATTTTTTTGCTTAAATTTATTAACAGAAAATCTTGATACCGCACTTTCGTTTGTTGCAGATGAAACAACAACTTTTGATAAATTCTTTTCTTCTAAACCTAAGCAGATCTCATTATCAAAAGAGCCATCATTTGCAATAACCCCGGTTATAACGGCATTAGGGAACATATTTACAAAATTTTCTCTTAATAATTCCGCATCAAGATCTTTTGAAAAAAGAACTAACAAGAATTTTGGTTCTTGGAGGCTTTGTTGAAATTTTTCAGTTACCTCTAAAACCATTTGAGATTCTGTTTTATTAGAGGAACTAGCAACCAAAATTTCCATTAAAAATAATCTTCTGCCTTAATTGCACCATATGCAGTCGCTGTTTCTTTAAGTAAACTAATTAACTTAAAAGCATCATCCTTCATATCAATCATTGATACACCCAACTTACAACTTTCATTTAATTTATTAGCTAAATCAAAAACTGCTTTTGCTCCATACGTTGCACTTGTAGATTTCAATGTATGAATATCTAAAGAAAATCCTTTAAAATCTTCTTCAGATATTTCCCTGCGTAGCTTCTCAATTGTTTCATTAGTCTCATCAATATATATTTGTATTAAAGTTGCAAATACTTCACTTCCTACATCTGCCACTAAATTTTTTAAAATATTTTTATCGATCAACATACTAAAACTCTCTATTATGTAGGTCTACTATCGTGATTATAAGAATTCTACAGGAATTGCTCAATATTCTCTTTAATAAAAAGTTAAATTTTATGAGCAAATCCTAATTATGGGTATTACCATAATTATGGGTATTTCCATAATTATGCTTATTATATTGTAGAAACGATTATATTCTAGTAAAATAGCACGACAAAACAAATTTTAAGACACTTAAATAAGAAATTTGATAAACAAATTCGATAAAGTGAATTTTTTGATTAAGTATTAAGGAATACTTTTAAAAATGGAACGCCGTATCTTATTAACTGAATGTCCTGATGATAAAGGTTTAATTGCAAAAATTACAGGTGCATGTTATAAACACCAATTTAATATTATAAAAAATGACCAATTTTCATCTTTTGAAGATGGCAGATTTTTTATGCGTACTGAATTAGAAGGTGAATTCGGAGCAAATAATACTTTTATAAAAGAAGTTGAACAAAACCTTCCTACAGGAGGATCTTGTACACTTGTTCCAGTTAGAAGAAAGAAAGTATTAATCTTAGTAACAAAGGAAGCTCATGTACTAGGTGATTTGTTGATGAAAAGTTACTCTGGTGCTATGCCTATAGACATTGTAGGTGTTATAGGTAACTATGACATTTTGGAAGATTTAACAAAACGTTTTGATATACCATATTACACCGTTAGTCATGAAGGTTTATCAAGAGAAGAACATGAAGATAAGATGCTAGAAGTAATCAATAAATTTGATTTTGATTATGTTGTTTTAGCTAAATATATGAGAGTTCTTACACCAAAGTTTGTAGATAATTTTAAACCAGGAACTCTTATCAATATTCATCACTCTTTCCTACCTGCTTTTATTGGGGCTAAACCTTATCAACAAGCTTTTGACCGAGGGGTAAAAATTATTGGTGCTACTGCTCATTTTGTGACTAATAACCTTGATGAAGGCCCTATTATTGCTCAAGATGTTATAAAAGTAAGTCACAACTACAGTGCTGAATCAATGGCAAAAGCTGGAAGAGATGTTGAAAGACAGGTTCTAAGTAGAGCTCTTAGCAGAGTTATTGATAATAAAGTGTTTATTCATGGGAACAAAACTGTGGTGTTTTAAAAATAAGGAAAGGGGCTTCCTTATATTAAATTTCTATAAATACACATAAAAAAATATTCAATAATTTGAGTCACCGTGCATATGTGTGGGTAAAATATGACGACTCTTAGTGTTTTTACCCTAAAGTTCTTTCACAGATCTTTGTGTTCTTTTAAAACTAAAAATTGAAAAAAACATTTCAATTCTGTATTTTTGTAGTTTCAAAAAAAACAAAAAAAGGAATGTAAAATGGTTCCTACTACTACTTTATTAAAGAAATTTGCAAACGTCAATAACTCTATTATAGATTCTTGCGAATTTGTTCAAAATTCTTCAGGTATTACAACTTTAAAGGTATATTTACATCCTTATAAGAGTCATTCTTGTCGTTGTCCTGAATGCTTTAGAAAAGTGCAATATTTATGATTCTAGGTCTACTGAGCGTTGTTGGAGAGCTGTAGACTGTGAGGCATAATTGTTAAGTTGTACTATTCAATTAAAAGGGTTTACTGTCCAGAACATGGGGTTATTACAGAAAGTGTTCCTTGGGCTTTTCCTGATTCGAGATTTACTAAAGATTTTGATTTGACAGCTACTTTCTTGGCTATGAATATCAACAAGGCTGTAGCATCTGAATATATGAGATGTGATTGGCATACAATCATAAGATGTATAACACGAGCAAGAGAATATCTTGAACCTGATATAAAAAAAAGATACAACAGCCTTATAAATATTGGAATTAATGAAACAAGTTATAGAAAAGGACATAACTATTTAACTGTTGTTGTTAATCAAGATACAAATACTGTTGTTTGGTGTGCTCAAGGGCATAGTAAAGAGGTTCTTAGTAAATCCTTTAAAGAACTAACACAAGAGCAACGTGATTCCATAAAAACAGTATCTGGTGATGGTGCTAGATGGATAGATGCTTGCGTGAATGAGTATATACCTAATGCCACGAGATGCATTGACCCTTTCCATGTTGTCTCGTGGGCTAATGAAAGCGTAGATACGGTACGAAAAGAATCTTGGAGAGAGGCTCATAAAACAGTTATAGAACTTAGTGAAGACTTGAAACGTAAGCGTGGAAGACCAAAGAAAGATGACAAAGAGTCTACAAAATTAAATAAGGCTGAGGAAGTGGCAAAAGAAATAAAAACGTCCCTTTATACCTTAGGCAAAAACCCAGAAAATCTAACAGAAAACTAGTTAAAGATATTTCAAAACCACATCAATTTGATACAATAAATAATGAATACTACATTTACAATGATTTAGGATCCTTTGTAGATTTACCTAACAAAACAACAAGCTCAAGTGAAAGACTTAAACCTCGTTTATTATCTGCAAATCAAACATCTAAAAAGACTAGCAATAATAATGAAGTTTCTAAATTATTCAAATCTTATTTTGAAAATGGCCAGACACAGTGTTAAATGTTGATAATAGCAAACCTACTAAATATCCTTAAAACGAGCCCACAGCAGAAGAGAAGACCGAACGTTTAGAACTAGCTAAAGACCTAGAACAAAAGCAAAAGAGGATGGAAGATAAACTCCGTTCTTAATAAATACCTAGGCTTTATAGATAAAACAGATAATGCTGATTTTAAATCTTTAGCACAAGTTGTTTATGATGTAATAAAAACTTATTATGATGACCTTAATAATAATGTTAAGAAAGCAAAGCTTGCTAATCACAAAGATTTAGCCAAGAAATTTCTAAGCACCATAAAAACAATTACACCAGATTCAGAAGCTCACACCTTTGGAAGAGATCAATTTATGAAAGAAGACAAAGGTTTAGAAAAGTATATTCGAGGTAGTCTGTTTAACGGACAAACAATAGATAAAGATGTTGCAAAGTTAAATATAATAAAAAATTAGCTTGCAACTTGTATCTAATTTCAAAGAAGCCAAGATAAATAAATCTTGGGCTTCTACGGGTTGCAAAATTATTATTTTTAATATAATCATCGATATTGTAATCTCTGAAGTGGTACAAATTTTCTTTACCAGATGAGAATTTAATACACCAAAATCACGATTACCCAAAAAAACAAAACTAAATATTAAATTAAACAACGTAATAAAATTGGAAGTTCTATGTCTAACAAAACAAAAAAGAAATTAACCCTAATCACTTTTATCGGAACAGGTTCCTATGTAAAAGATTCTGCTACAAAATTAGCAATGAATAGTCAAGGATATAAAATCACTAATTATTGTTTACCAGACAACGAAATAATTAATGATGTTACTTATCTTGGTAATGCTCTATACACTAAATACAAACCTGAAAAATATGTTGTTATTGGCACAAATGGTAGTGATTGGGCATACTTGTTCAATACTTTTGACAAATTATTCGACACTGATTCAGAAATTGTTGAATATTTTACTCAATTTCAAGGCACCAAAGATAAAAAATACGATAATGAACACATTCAGTTATTAGAAGATGCACTTAATAAAGAATACGGTCAACAGTGCCAATTTGTTTTAAGAACTATTAAAGATCTGTCTGAAAAGAACGACCAAATAGAAATTTTTAAAACTTTAGAAAGTTGTGTAGATTCTGATGATAAATTAATTATTGATATAACTCATAGCTATCGATATATACCATTCTTTGCTTTTATAACCTTTGAGTTTCTACATTTAGTTAAGGGAATTGGAATAGAAAAGATATTTTATGGCACATTCAATCAAAATAAGAATGAACCAAATCCTGTAATTGATCTTAGCTATATGCTAGACATATTTGATTGGTCAATAGCATTCAGTAAATACGATACAAGTAAAGATATCTCCCACTTTGTAGATGTAATGGAAAAAATCAATGATATTCCATCAAATAAAATTGAAGCAATTAAGAAATTTGCATTCTATGAACGAACAATTAAATTATCTCAAGCAAAACAACAGATAGCAGAAGTAAACTCAATAACATCTAATGACTCTGTATATTTAGCAATTGAAGATGAACTTAAACAAAGAATTGCTTGGTCAAAAAATCATCAAGTGTATAAACAAATGGCTGAACTAAGTGTCCTATATTTAAATAATAAAGATTTTGTAAGATCTATTATTTACGCTTATGAAGCTCTTCGAAATAGATATACATTTGAAAACTGTATAGAAACAATGAGAGAGCAAGATGACGATAAATTCAAAAATGTTTATAAAGACAAATATTCAAACTACTTTGAACAAATTAGATTAATTAGAAATGCTGTAGCTCATGGTGTTAAACCTAGTAATTTAGTTAAAAAATACCTTAATGACGAGGAAAAACTTTATAATTTCCTTAAACAAGCATATAAAGGAGTTGAGCTTATCTAAACATCATTAACAACAATACTTAACTAAAAGCTAAGTAAACTATAAATTTTGTATATTAAGAGACACCTCTTAATATACAATATATAACCACAGTAAAAACTCAAAAATCATATTTTAAAAATACTCACTAAATTTAGAATACAATCATAAAACCATAGCTATTAAATACGCAGACGGCAGAACACCATGGAAATAACACAAAAGACGGGAGTAATAAAATTGTTGTGTAAACGCCAAAATGCTATGGCATAATGTATGGGCCCAGTTATGTCATGGTGTCAATGCTTTCCTAGTTTGTCCAAAAATCTACTCATAAGATTATCAAAAT
>JBJFGR010000093.1:0-10019 GCA_051892875.1 Succinivibrionaceae bacterium | reverse complement strand
AATTATTAACAATTTGTATAATTTTATAGTTTTTTATAGATCCTAATTAGCGGAAGTGACAATTTTAAGGTGCTCTTATATTAAGTTAAGAAAAATATGGTAAACTTTTAATAGTTTGGATATTGCAAATTACAACATTATTTTTGATAAACTATTGAATTTATATTTATAAAACATATATAATGACCTTGAGAAAATGTTAAATATTTTCTTTTTTTGTTAAAAGTTTGCTTTTTATTTTAATTCCTTGATTCGAGTTTAAGATAATGTCGGATTATACAGTATTAGCCCGTAAGTATAGACCCCAAAAATTTGAAGATTTGGTTGGACAGAAGCATGTTTTGTCAGCCTTAACTAATGCGTTAAAAACAAAGAGATTGCATCATGCCTATTTGCTTACAGGAACAAGAGGTGTTGGTAAAACAACAATTGCACGTATTTTGGCAAAAAGCTTTAATTGTGAAAAAGGAATTACAGATGAACCTTGTTGCGTGTGTGCCAATTGTAAAGCTATAGCAGATGGTACTTTTCCTGATCTGATAGAAATTGATGCTGCATCACGCACAAAAGTTGATGATACTAGGGAACTTCTGGATAATGTTCAATATAAACCTTTGTTGGGAAGATATAAGGTTTATATTATAGATGAAGTTCATATGTTATCTAATAGTTCGTTTAATGCATTATTAAAGACATTAGAAGAACCACCTGAGTATGTAAAATTTATATTGGCAACAACTGATCCTCAAAAGCTTCCTATTACTGTAGTTTCAAGATGTTTGCAATTTCAGTTAAAAGCCTTGACTTTAGATGATATATGTCATCAACTAAAGCATGTTTTATCCTTAGAAAACATTTCATATGAAGATGATGCTGTTGCCGAATTAGCTCGTGCTGCTGCAGGGAGTATGCGTGATGCATTGAGCCTAACTGACCAATCTATAGCTTTAGGAAGTGGTAATATTACTCTGCAAACTGTTTTAGATATGATTGGTACTTTAGATAATTCATATTTAACAGAGTTAATAGATGTTGTTGCTTCAAATAATGGTTCTATATTACCAGGTGTTTTATTAAAAATTGCTTCTATAACGCCTGATTTTGATGCTTTACATGTTAGCCTAGCTAGAATTTTTCATGATATTGCCTTGTATCAGATTGTAGGTAATGGAAATAATGTGTATTCACTACGTACAGAAGTAATATCTGAATATGCTAAAAAATTTAGTCCTGAAGAGTTGCAACTTTATTATCAAATTATTTTGGAAGGTAGAAGAGAATTGCCTTATGCACCAGATGGATTGTCTGCATTTCAAATGACAATGGTAAGATTATTAGCTTTTAATTTAAAAAAAAAAGTGAATCATTTGTAAAAATAGAATTTCCTGATTTGACACAGTCGACTGTCGCAAATCCAATGTTGGCTATTGATCATATTATTAAAGAGCAAAATGATAAGATTAATAGCAACAAACCAAAAATTTCATCAAATAATCCGTTAGAATTATTAAGACCTAGTATAGAACAACGCTACGTAAATATTTTTAGTTATTTAGAAGTTCTGACTAAAGAAATTCAACATCAAGAAGAAATTCTTGATAATAGACGTGCAGAATTACAACAAGCAAAAGCGCAAGAAAATAGAAGAGATCGGGAAGAAATAAAAGAGTCAATAGTAAGAGAAAATGCTCTTTATACTAAGAACGAAACACCAGAAGAAAGATCAAATGAAATTATTAATAATATTTCACCAAAACCTTTAGCTGGAATAGTTTCTTCACCTCAGCAAGTATCTCAAGTTGTAAATAATAGTTTATATGGTATAAATGAACAAAATTCTGCATTTTCACCGATTGTAACAAAATGCGCTATTCCAAATATTGATAATGAAATTGCTGCAAATACAGGTCCTACTAAACCTGTAAAGATGGAAAATAAATACGCAGAAAATTCAAATGAAAAATTAAATACAAATACAAATATAAATATAAATGTAAATAAAAATAATGAATGGCAGCAATCAAATAGAATACATCAGAATAGAACAAATAATTCTAATTCATTACCTGATATTCCAATACCTATCGAAGCTTTAAATGATGAGTATATAAATAATAGGTCTGATTCATTTGAAGCAATTAATAATGTTCCTATTTTAGATGACTATTCATACGATGGAGATGAAGAATCAGACAGAATATATACTTCGAATGAAGTTGATGTTGGAGATAATGGTTTAAGTAAATATGTTAAACGTGAAGTATATCCAAATGAGGTAGATATTGTTGGGAAAATTGCTCATCCTACGGATTTTTTAAGATCTGTAGATGATTCATATGCCAAAGATCTAATAAAAGGTGAATTGTCGGATACAGATTTAATTTTTTTAACTGCTGCTACTAGACAGTACAAGGAAGATGAAAATCATTGGTTATTGAGTATGCCTATAATGTATAAAACTATAGCTGATAAAGAATATTTAAATCGTATAGCTAAACAGTTATCAGAAAAATTAGGAAAAACTATATCGATAGATGTTTCTTTTGAAAATATTCAAGGCGAAATACCAAATACGCCTAAACATTTTTCACATATGTATTATGAATCAGAAAAACATAAGAAATATAATGAATTAATATCAGATCCTTTGTTCGCAGAAGTTATAAAAGCTTTAGATGTTGATGTTTCAAATGGTAGATTTGAGTTATTGTTACCTCGGAAATAATTATAATTAATTGAAAATTTTGAATTAAAATAATGAATACGAATTATGCGAGCTTGAAGCTTTAGAATTGCAAGATGATTTACAATTTGCATAGAAATAAGTTTATAGTATAATTAAGTAAATATTCAATTATTTATAGATGATTTTTTATACGCAAAAATACTAAATAACTTTCTTGGTGTGTGTAGTTTGTGAGATTAAAAAAAATCCTCTGAAGTAAAGTTTTGTTTGAGGAATATCGAGCTATCTGTTAAAAAGGTAGTAGTTTTTTTATTTAAATGTAACAAAAAAGGATAAACGTATGTTTGGTGGAATGGGTAACATGCTAAAACAAGCTCAAGTTATGCAAGAACGTATGCAAAAAGCACAAGCAGAAATTGCAGAACATGAAGTAACGGGCGAAGCTGGTGGTGGCATGGTTAAGCTTGTAATGAAGGGTGATTACACTGTACAAAAAGTTGAAATTGCTGATGAAGTGTTTAATGATGATAAAGAAATGTGTGAAGATTTGATACTTACTGCAATTAATAATGCTGTACATAATGTAGAAGAATATTCAAAAACAAGAATGGCTAGTGTAACTAAGGGTATGCAGTTACCTCCAGGATTTAAGATGCCTTTCTAATTTTTTTAACTGTATTATAGGTTTATTTTACGGTATTAAGTGTCTGTGCTATTATTTTTATTTATAGCATAGTCACTTTTGTTTAAGAGTAATATATGAAATTCAGTCCTTTATTAGAAAAATTAATAAATGATTTACAAATTATGCCTGGAATAGGTCCTCGAAGTGCCCAGCGAATTGCCTTTCATATTTTGGATCATCATCGAGATAATGCGTTGAAATTAAGTTCAACAATCAGAGATGCTGTAGAAAGTATTCATTATTGTAAATGTTGTCGTAGTTATTGTGAGAGCGATATTTGTGAAATCTGTAGTGATAGTAGACGCAAAGATTATGGGGTGTTGTGTGTAGTTGAGACCCCTGCAGATGTCTTAGCTATTGAAAATACAAATGAGTTTAAGGGTACATATTTTGTGCTCCATGGTCATTTATCTCCCTTAGATGGAATAGGTCCTTCTGAGCTAAAATTAGAAGAATTAGAGGTGTTGTTTCAAAACAACAAGTATAACGAAGTTATTTTGGCAACTAACCCGACTGTTGAAGGTGATGCTACCGCTCATTTTGTTGCTCACATTGCCAAAAAATATAACATAAATGCAACAAGAATAGCTAGAGGTGTTCCTATAGGTAGTGAAGTTGATTCTATTGATGGTTCAACTTTAACTCGTTCATTAAATGGGAGAAGTCCTTTCTAAAATTTATGTAACTATTTAGAACCATCGTATAGATTCTGACTAGTTTTAATATAAATATAGTGTTAAGCATACTATATGTTTATTAAAATTTTTCACGACGATATATATTTCAATTTAATGGTAGAATATTTTTTATGTATGTTAAAAGTACATGTTAATTTATATGTACGATGCGTTCTGAGTTCGATGATTTTTAGTCCTTTTTACACTAAAAATCCCCTAATGAAAATAAAGTTAAAAATAGAAAAATAAAATTCTTTATACGCAAAGTATATTAATAATGTAAATAAAGAGATGAGACTTGCATAAACAAGGTTACGGGTACAAATTATCTATTTTTATCCACAACTATATACGAAGAACCTTTTTAATTTTAAATTTTTTTTATTTATTCTCTTGAATTTTAAAAAAATGACCTTATTTGATTATTAGATAAAAATAATATGTGGTTTTTTTTTCTACATTTATAAATGATTTAATGTCTTTAAGAGGTTTTAAAATGGCAGAAGTTGAAAAGCGTGGCTTTCAAACAGAAGTTAAGCAGTTATTGAAATTATTAGCTAATAGCTTATATTCAAACAAAGAAGTTTTTTTAAGAGAACTTATTTCTAATGCATCAGATGCAATTGATAAATTACGTTTTACAGCTTTAGAGGATCCTTCAGTTTATGGTGATGATCCTGAATTACGTATTAGATTAAGTGTTGACAAGGATAATAAGACTTTAACTATTTCTGATAATGGTATCGGTATGACAAAGGAAGATGCAATTGATCACTTAGGTACAATTGCAAAGTCTGGTACTGCCGAATTTATTAAAAATTTGTCTGGTGATCAAGCAAAAGATTCACAATTAATTGGTCAATTTGGTGTGGGTTTCTACTCAGCATTTGTTGTAGCAGATAAAGTAACTGTAATAAGTCGCAGTGCAAAAGCTAATGCTGATGAAGCAGTGTGCTGGGAATCAGACGGAAGTGGTGATTACAGTGTAAGTACTGTAACTAAGGCTGGACGCGGAACCGATATTATTTTAACTTTGAAGGAATCAGAAACTGAATTTTTAGAAGATTGGACTTTAAGGAGTGCTGTAAGCAAATATTCAGATCATATCAGTGTTCCTGTTCAAATGCTTGAAACTGTTAAGCCAGAAAAGAAGGAAGGTGAAACAGAAGAACCTGCTGAATACACAGAATGGAAGCAAATCAATGAAGCAAAAGCTTTATGGACTAGAAATTCAAAAGAAATTACTGATGAAGAATATAAAGAATTTTATAAGCATATTTCTCATGATTTTGATGATCCATTAACTTGGACTCATAACCATGTAGAAGGTTCTACAGAATATACTAATTTGTTGTATATTCCAAAACGTGCGCCGTTTGATTTATTTAATCGTGATCAAAAGCATGGTTTAAAATTATATGTACAGCGTGTGTTCATCATGGATGATGCTGAACAGTTTATGCCAAATTATTTACGTTTTGTGAAAGGTATTCTAGATTCAAATGATTTGCCATTGAACGTATCTCGTGAAATTTTGCAAGACAATAAGATTTCAGCTCAGTTACGTAAAGCTTGCACAAAGAAGTCATTGCAAATGATTTCTTCATTAGCTAAAGACGAAGATAAAGAAAAGTATAAGACATTTTGGAGTCAATTTGGTAATGTTCTAAAAGAAGGTTTGGTTGAAGATTACGCAAATAGGGAAGAAATCTTTGGTTTAATGAGATACGCATCAACAAATAATAATTCAAGTGATCAAAATGTATCATTAGAAGATTACATATCTCGCATGTCTGAAAAGCAGAAGAACATCTATTATATTGTAGGTGAATCTTATCAAGCAGCTTCTTCAAGTCCATATTTGGAAGCTTTAAAGAAGAAAGGTGTTGAAGTTCTCTTAATGTGGGAACGTATTGATGAATGGGTGATGGCTCAAGTTCAAGAATACAAAGATAAGAAGTTTATTTCTGTAACAGCATCTGATCTAGATTTAGGTGATTTAGAGGATAAAGAAGATAAAGAAAAACAAGAAGCTGTAGCAAAAGAAAATGAAAATTTATTAAAGCGTATCAAAGACGCTTTAGGTGAAACAGTTAGTGAAGTAAAAGTTTCAAGTAGACTTGTTGATACACCAAGCTGTGTAATTAGTGAATCTAATAATATGATGACAGCTCAAATGCGTAAGATTTTAGAAGCATCAGGTCAAAAACTTCCAGAAGAAAAGTATGTTTTAGAAATCAATCCTGAACATCCATTAGTGAAGAAGATGAGTGAACAAGCTGATGAAGCAAAGTTTAAGGACTATGCTCAATTAGTATTGGATCAAGCTTTATTGTCTGATCAAGGTGGTTTAAAGGATCCAGCTTCATTTGTTAAGAGATTAAATGCTTTATTATTGGGTTAATATCCTATAATACAAGTAATATAAAATTTAGAAATGGTTGTAATTTTTTGCAACCATTTTTTTTGATTTAGTTTAGTTTTATATGCAATTTATAAATTCTAAATTATTTTTAATCTAGTTTCCAAATGTAAAATTCGTGTAAATTATGGTGAGTTTGTAGCAATTTGTATTAAATATTCATTATCTATTGTTAATATTATGATTTTTTTATTAAAATTTATTACACTAGATATGTAAAGTTAGTTAATTTTTTTTATATTTATTTTACGTTGATGGTGTATATGTTTGGCAGAAAAAAGTATTCTATTAAACAAACTTATTTATTTTTATTTGTAATGATATTTCTTTGTATTGCTACAACGACCATTTTTACGTGTATCAGTCTAAAAAATTACGAGAAGCAAGTGGTTGAATTAGAGTTTAACAGTGTAAATTCTAATGTATTTGATTCCATACGATCTGAACTTTCTAATTTGGCACTGACAGTAAAAAATTTTGCAAAGAGTTCATATACTGAATCATCAATTAAAAATAATTTAAAAGGTTATTTTTATGAATTTTCTAATCGTGTATTAAATGATTATAAAATGGTATCAGGTATTTATTTTTTAAATTCTGATCATAATATAAAATTACACGATGGTAGTAAATTTATAATTGAATTAGAACAAAACGAAGATATTGCCAAAAAACTTAATGATAATTTTTCCTCCGATAGAGGGCATATTTTTGATATAGATGATTGGTCATTAATACCTGGTCCTAGAAATGCTGCAATTGTAATTACATATCCAGTATTCTATAAAGAAAATTTCAATGATAGTGGTAATAATAATGATAATGATAATGAATTATTAGGTCATATAGTTGTTATTGTTCCTTATCATCTTATATCATATAGCATAAGACCTAGATTTTTTAATACTATAACTCATTTTGATGTTACGCCTAAAACAAGAGATACATTTTTTAACCAAGATAATTTTTTATTAACAAAAATACAAAAGCTTGATTTGTATCTTTTAGATTATGATGTGTCGTCTGCTATCTATATATTATCTGCAACAAATGGTAATTTTGTAATTGCTAAGCAAACGTCGCTATTATTAATTTCTTTTACTATTTTTATAACCCTAACTTTGTTTACTGTTTTATACGGTATTGTAATAACATCTAGAAATAATAACACTATATTAAAGATAATAAATAGAATTTTAATAAATAAAGGTAAGTACGTTTTTGAGAAGACAAATATAATTGATATTATTGAAATAGATAAAATTTTATATCAGATTTGGAAACAGAATAAAAAAAGAATCGATGCTGTTATCAAGAAAAATGAAAAGCTTATAAAACATGGTGCTTATTTACAGGAACATAAGGCACAATTAGAAGATAGCAATAAAGAGTTATCAAACAAGATTGAAGAAAGAGGATCTCAGTTAAAGAGGTTGGTTTCAGATCAGCAGGAACTATTAATGTATTATCGCATGGTACTTGATTTGTCTGAATTTTTGGATAAAACCATTCGTTCTGCGAAAGAGATTGCATACGAAATAGCGTTAACATTAAAGAAAGTTAATATACCATATGATTATCAAATTCATATAAATTTAGGTAATGGCGATGAATATGTATGTTCAAGTTCTCATTGGATTGATGATTATAATATAAAAAATAGTGATATTGATTATTCAAGAAAAGCGTATCAAGCAGAGAATAATGATGATATATGCGATACTTTAGTGTTTCCTATGGTTAATAATAATGGTTTAGAAAGTTATATTTTTATGGCTTTGCCTAATAAATTTATGCTTCAGTATTCTCAGCAGGAAGGCATTTTGATGATATGTCAAAATTTAGCATCTTCCATAGAAAATACAATTTTAAGAAAACGTTTGGAGCATTTAGCAAATATTGATGAATTAACTGGTTTATGTAATAGGCATTGTTTGGAAGCTGATAAAGAAGCTTTTAAAAAGAAATATGCAAATATTTCTCAGAAGGATTTTCCGAAATTTGGTATTTTTGCAATAGATTTAAATTATCTAAAAAAGATGAATGATACTTTGGGACATTCTGCAGGGGATGCTTTAATAAAAGATTGTGCTAATTGTTTAAGAGCTTCTGTAGCAGGGATTATTGAGAATCGTATATATCGTATAGGTGGAGATGAATTTATTGTAGCATTTATGAATCCCACACCCAAGATAGTAGAACAAATAGTCAATAATTTTAATAAAGAAATGTCTCTTAAGCGAACTATAGCGCAGAAAGATTATTATTTATCATTTTGTTATGGTTATGCTGAAGCTAGCACACTTGATGAATGCAATAAAGTTATATTAAGAGCAGATTTTGAGTTATATAAGAATAAGCGTGAATACCATAATAATAATCCTATTTAAAATAATGATCTTGGTACATCAGATTCGTTAGTAGGTGTTAAATTATGAACTCAAGTTTACCAAAACCCTAATTTATAGTATCATTGTAAGGTTTTTATTTTTAAATTTTAATTTTAATATTAATCAAGGTTGAAAAAAATGCGTATTATTCTTTTAGGAGCTCCAGGGGCAGGTAAAGGAACTCAAGCTCAATTTTTAATGTCTAAGTTTGGTATTCCTCAAATTTCTACAGGTGACATGTTACGTTCTGCTATTAAGGCTGGTACTCCATTAGGTTTAAAAGCTAAGGAAGTAATGGATAAAGGACAGTTGGTTTCTGATGACATTATCATTGGCTTAGTTAAGGATCGTGTTGCTCAAGATGATTGTGCAAATGGTTTTTTATTAGATGGTTTTCCTCGCACAATTCCACAAGCTGAAGCATTAGATACTAATAATATTGGTATAGATGCTGTTGTTGAAATTAGTGTTCCTGATGAAGAAATTGTTAAGCGTATGAGTGGTCGTCGAGTTCACTTGGCATCAGGTCGTACTTATCATGTTGTGTTTAATCCTCCAAAGGTTGAAGGTAAAGATGATGTAACTGGTGAAGATTTGGTTATTAGAAAGGATGATGAAGAAGCAACAGTTAGAAGCAGATTAGACGTTTACCATAAGCAGACAGAACCTCTTGTTGCATTTTATTCTAAGAAAGCAGAAGCAAATCAATGTAAGTTTATAAAGGTTGATGGCACAAAGAAAGTTGCTGAAGTTAGTGCTGAATTAGATACTTTATTAAGTTAAATTAAATAATAGCTAAGTTAACCAATTTGTTTAGCTAGAATAGTAAAGCCCCTATAGGGGCTTTGTTATAACTTTTTAAAGTTTTTACTATAGATTGAGTAAAGTTTAAAAATTACGCTTTTACATTTTTTAGACTAATCAACTGTTTTATAGTTTCTATGTTTTTATTTACAATTTTTGCAATTTGTTCTGCAGTCATGTGATTTTGCTGATAAAGATTAATAGCAATCTTTTTTTAGTTTTTATTTCACTTTCTTTTTTACCAATTTCTAAACCTTTAGCTAAACCTTCTTCTTTGCCTTTTGCTATACCATTTTTTTTAGCTTCATTTATTCCAGAAATATAATCAAGTTCGGCTTTTTCACGTTCCCAAGCT
>JBJFGR010000092.1:0-10021 GCA_051892875.1 Succinivibrionaceae bacterium | reverse complement strand
TTTTTTTTGATAAAAAGTAGATTTAGTTAGGATTTGCTAAAAAGTTTACGTTACAATTTTTTGTATGAGAATTTTAATTCTAGAAGTTAATGTATCACGAAGTTCATTAGCATCGAGATTCATAAAGATACGTCTAAGAGTATCATGAGAAGGAATATTATCTCCATCAATTAATTTTAATTTTCGAAAATAATTTGCCTTTACTTTTATATATACAGAAGCATTATAAAATGAAGTGAATTTAATCCTCAACATCACTAAGTATATGAAGTAATGTATCAATATACTTTCTTCCTGATTTTAACTTATTTCTTAGTGGTCCTATTGTTAAATCAATTGTTTTCATGGTATCACATATTTTTGTAGTATTATTCATTATATTTTACACCATATTTATCTAAAATTTCTTTAATCTCAAGGGAATAATTTATTTTTGGAAAATATTCACTTTCTTTAATTTTAGTATCTCGTAGCAATTCTAATATATAGTCTCTATCACTTTTTACAGGAAACATTTCCTTAATATATTTAGCAATATTAGCTGATAACTGAGTGATTCTTTTTGAAGTTCCCAATGATTTAATAACTGTAAAATCGTCAACATATTTGCTCAAATATGATAGTTTGATACTTTGTTCAACATGACCATATATGTAGTGAATGATTGAAAAATAGATAACTACTTCTGAAATTTCTGTAAAACTTGAGCGAATAATATCTTTTTTAAAATGTTCAAGAATAAAATTACTCAAACCAAATTCTACGAATCTTGTTTCATTGGTGTTAGGTAATACCTTTTTGGGTAATAAACCTTTATCAGGGTCAATAGTGCCAATGTATTCTTGAGTTAACACAGGATACGATTTTCCCTCAACTCTCTTAGATGAGACTTTGAAGAGTTGATAAGATCCCTGAACAAATCTAACATCAAAACCTTTTTCTTGTAGGGTTTTGCAAAACTAAGTAGTAAATCAATTTTCATATATATTATAAACAAAAAAATATTAAAAAAAGTAAAATAAATACACAGAAAAAAAGATAGGTTTAGGATTGAAATATTGAATAAAAATTTATGTATTATATATACTATATATACATATTTATGAATTTTTAGCAATAGTATTAGTATTTGGTTATTTTCGTGCGTAATTACTAGCATAAAAATGAATAGTTACTTATTTATTAATAAATATGATATAATATAATATAAATTTACATAAGTTGCTTTTAATTGAAAATTTTAGGAAATAATTGTGAAAAAATTGAATTTAGTAATGTGTTTTGACTCCAATGTTATTGTGGGAATACTCTCACTAATGTATTCTATAAAAAAAAATATTCCTAATAAAAACTTTGAACCAATTTTTAATTTATGTGCTATTCAAAGAGATTTAGACAACTTTCTTGAATTATATAAGAAATATTCTGATAAATTAAATATAGATAGCAATTTGATTAAATTACACAATATTGAACAATTTGACGATTATAAGAAAATAAAACAAAAACTCTCTACATTTCTAAAAAAAGGTAACAGAAATCTTACTGTTGCAACATTTTATAGACTAGTAATTTTTAATAATCTTCCTATTGAAGAAGATCGTGTTTTGTATTTAGATACAGATATGATATGCGATGGCTCTTTAGAGGCTATATGTGATATCGAATATGGAGATAACATATTAGCTGCTGTTCCAGATTTTTCATATCAATTAGACTATGCCCAAAAAAAATTAAATTTTACTGGTGATAACTATTTTAATGCTGGTTTTTTAGCTGTTAACATTAAAAATTGGCGTTCAGAAAATATAACAGAAAAAGTTCTTACCATATTAATTGAACAGATGCCAAAGCAATTAGATCAAGATGCCTTAAATCTAGTTTGTGCAAATAGAGTATATTGGTTGCCAAAAAAATTTAATAGATGTGTTAATAATACCAATACTTCATGTGATGGAGATATTATTATTCATTACACTGGAGCTGATAAACCATGGAAGCCTTGGTGTAAACCTAGTAAAGCACTATCAATTTACAGAAAATATTTGGAAAATATTGAAACAGATGAAAGAGTATGGTTTGATTATGAGAATATTTTTAAAACTCCATTATCTATTCCTTCTAGTATTCACGATTATAAAGAAGTAGCTCGTTTATTTAGAAACAAGAAACAATTTTTTAAGTCGTTTTATTGGTGGTTAATGCACTATAAATTGAAAATGAAGAAGAAAGGATTTCTTAGTATTATTTTAGGCAAGTAATGCAAATAATAATATCACAAAAATGGGTTATGTTCAGTGTGTTAATTACCTCTGTTTAGCCCATTTTTAACTGATTTTGTCGCGTTTTAAAAGAAACTGCATCTTTTTGCTTAAGCCCCGTGGTAAGGTCTAAAAAAGTTCTAATAATCATTGTATGTAATTTTATATAGGATAATTTAGTCAATGAATAACTTATTTTTAATACAAAGAATTTTTAATAAATTAAAAGATTTTGTAACACTGTCAACAAATAATATTGACAAGAAAATATTTATGTTAATGTTTATATTTATGTCAATTGGTGTTTTAATGCTAGGAAGACTTCCTGTATCATTTTTGTGTATTTTTTTATATTGCTTTGTTTTTACAAGTTTAATTTTTGTATGCAAAAATAAAATAATCGGGGGGGTATTTTATATTAGATATTTTAATTTGTAATATTCCTGCTTATTTAATTTTAAAAAGTAGTACAAGAGTTATAGCTAATGGCAGATTAACAGAATATATACAGCAAAATTTATTCTTTTTCGGTTGGATTTTTTCTGCATTTTTTATAATCATGATTTTTAATATTTTTAAGAAAAAAATCAAGATAAGAGCAATAAAGTACCTATTAACTATAATCACTACAGCAATATTATTTTCTCCAATAATATTTTCGTTTTGTTACTTATTAAATTGGAGCTTTGGTAATCCAATTTTAGATTCAGATGCCATCCTTGCGGTCTATCAAACAAATATTTTAGAAGCTCATTCATATTTCGTTGATTTTGCGCATAAAAAAAGATTTATAGAATTACTCGTTGGGTCGTTAATTCTTATTTTTTTATCCTATAAAATGAACTCAAATATAGATTTAGCATCTTTTAAAACAGGCGGTAAAAATTTTTTACTTATAATAATTGGTTTTGTTGTGAGTATTGTTGTTTTATATAAATATAGTAGCAACATGGTAACAGAACCACTTGTTAAAGCAAATGAAACGTTGGAACAATACAAGATTTTTAATAATCTAAAAAACCAAAGAAAAGATATAATTAAAAAAATAAATGCAAATGATGAAGGTTTTAAAGGAACTTACGTACTTGTAATAGGAGAAAGCGAAAGCAGAACACAAATGGGTGTATATGGATATGAAAAGGATACCACTCCATGGCAGTCTTCTATAAAGAATTCAATTAATTCAATATTTTTTGAAAATGCATTTTCATGTCATACTCATACCGTACCCGTTTTAACATATGCTTTAACCCAAAAAAATCAATATGATAATAAAAATGATGATTGGGAGAAAACTGCGTCATTGGTTGATATAGTAAAATATTCAGGAAAATTTAATACATCTTGGATATCGAACCAAGGTAAAATTGGTATATATGAAACACCAATTTCATCTATAGCAGATTCCGCTGATCAAAAAAAATGGACTGAAATCGATTGGACTGATCCTGCAAAAAATATCTATGATGGAGAATTAATTGAGTATTTAAAAACAATAAATTTGAATTCAGAGAAAAAACTTATTGTAATTCATTTAATGGGATCCCATAGTAGTTATACAGATAGATACCCACCATTATATACAAAATTTACAGGTGATTCAGATTATTTAAATACTTACAATAATTCAGTTTATTACAATGATCATGTTTTAAAAATGATTTATGAGACAGTTAAGAATATACCTGATTTTAAATCTATGATTTATTTTTCGGATCATGGTGAGGATCCATATATGATGCTAGGACATAACTCCGCTCAATTCACCTGGGATATGGCAAAAATTCCATTATGGATGATTTTTTCTGATTCATATATAAAAGAGCATTCAGATATAATTAAAACTCTAAGATTACATATTAATCAACCTTTTACAAATGATATGATGTTTGATACTGTTTTGGGCGTTTTTGGTATAACTAATAATGAATATTACAACCCATTAAATGATTTATCTTCAAGTTCTTATAATCATTCATTTTTAGATTTAAAAACTTTGTATGGAAAAAAGTCATTAAAAGAAATGCTAACAAAGGATGAATTAAAAAAAGTATGGTTACACAGAGTAAATAGTCCTAAAAAATTACTTGAATTGGGAAATAAATATCATGGTTTAGAATTTGATGTTGTTTTTCATGAAGATTTAAATGATTTTGAAAATTCGCATGATAAAAGTGAAATAGTACAATATTTTTTAAGAAATCAATTAGAGATTTTGAAACTGAAAAATTGGAATAACAAACGTTTGTGGATAGATTTCAAAAATCTTACTCACCAAAACAAGTACAACGCTGAAAAAAGACTTAGTGAATTAATAGAGGAATTTAGAATAAAGAAAGAAAACTGTTATGTGGAATCTAATAATTGGGAAGATCTTAAAATTTTTAAAGAGAATGGTTGGAAAACAAGTTATTATTTTCCTTATTATAATCTTTCTAAATTAAGTTCTGATGAAATTAATGAAATCAAAGTTTTAACCAAAAAAATAACTGATTCGGGAAATATAAATGCTATCTCATTTGCTCAAGAATATTATGATTTTGTAAATTCAATGGAGCTCAATAAAAATGTTGATTTGTTGACATGGTTCAATAGAGTAGAAAACCAAGATTTTGTTAAATTTGAAAAGTATCATTATGTGTTAAAAAATCCAAGAATAAAAGCTATTCTTGTAAAAGAACTTGGTCACTACTCGAGATAGTAGTCTTGAATTTGTTTTTTTAAGATGTTTTTTTAATTCCTCTTTTTTATAACTAAAAAACATATATATAATATAATGTAAAAATATGGTTTTATTCACAATTCTATTATTTAAATTTTTACCATCTTAGGTTATAATGAATACTTTAATAAAATATAGTTATTAAAAAATATTATTATTTACAAAGGATTATAGGATACATTTATGTACACAGGATACAGTGAGCCAGAGGTTAATGCCTTAGTTCCATATGTTATTGAGCAAACAGGAAAAGGTGAAAGATCATACGATATATATTCAAGATTATTAAAGGATAGAATTGTATTCTTAACTGGAGAAGTAGAAGATCATATGGCAAACTTAATAGTTGCTCAATTGTTATTCTTGGAGTCAGAAGATCCAGATAAAGATATCTACTTATACATAAATTCACCTGGTGGTGTGGTAACTGCTGGAATGAGTATTTATGATACAATGCGTTTTATTAAGCCTGATGTATGTACTTTATGTTTAGGTCAGGCATGTTCAATGGGGTCTTTCTTACTTTCTGCTGGTGCCAAGGGTAAAAGATACTCACTTCCAAGTTCAAGAATTATGATTCATCAACCATTAGGTGGCTTCAAAGGACAGGCGTCAGATATTGAAATTCACGCTAGAGAGACCTTGAGAATAAAGGAAGATTTAAATAGAAAACTTGCGGAACACACTGGTCGCACTTACGAAGAAATCGTAAATGCAACAGATAGAGACAATTTCTTGTCAGCTGAAGAGGCTCTTGAATTTGGTCTAATCGATGAAATTTTAACAAAGCGTCCATAAGGGTACATCATGGCTGGAAATAAAGATAATAACGACAACAACAATGGAAAGAAAGAAATACGTTGTTCTTTCTGTGGCAAAAAACCAAGTGAAGTTGGAAAAATTATTAAAGGTAATGATAGTATCTATATCTGCAACGAGTGTATTGATGCTTGTAATTTAATTATAGCTCGTGAAACAAAAAAGAGCGAAGATAATGAAAAGACTGATTGGTCTCAAGATATTAAAAAATTACCAACACCTCATGATTTAAAAGCTCATCTAGATAGTTATGTTATAGGTCAGGATAAGGCAAAAAGAATTTTATCCGTTGCTGTTTATAATCACTACAAACGACAATTAGTAGGCGATAAATTTGATGGTGTTGAATTAGCAAAATCCAATATTTTATTAGTAGGACCAACAGGTTCTGGTAAGACGCTTTTAGCTCAGACATTAGCAAGATTTTTAGATGTTCCTTTTGCGATGGCTGATGCTACAACATTAACTGAAGCTGGTTATGTTGGTGAAGATGTAGAAAATATTATTCAAAAACTTTTACAAAACTGCGATTATGACCCAAAGAAGGCAGAACGAGGAATTGTATTTGTTGATGAAATAGATAAAATTTCAAGAAAATCTGAAAATCCTTCAATTACTCGTGATGTTAGTGGTGAAGGTGTGCAACAAGCTTTATTAAAATTAATTGAAGGTACTATTGCATCAATACCTCCACAAGGTGGTAGAAAACACCCTCAACAAGATTTTATCCAAGTTGATACTTCTAAGATACTGTTTATTTGTGGTGGTGCTTTTGCAGGTATAGATAAAATTGTTGAACGCAGAGTTGAAAAAAATTCAGGAATTGGTTTTGGTGCAAAAGTTTATGGTGCTGATTCAACATTAACTTTAAGTCAAAAATTAGAAAAAATCGAACCTGATGATTTATCAAAATTTGGTATTATTCCTGAATTGATAGGGCGTTTACCTGTTATAGCAACTTTAGACGAATTATCAAAGGAAGCATTAATTAGCATCTTAATCGAACCTAAAAATGCAATTATCAAACAGTTCCAAGCTATGTTTAAGATGAATAAAGTAAATCTTGAATTTACGGATGATGCATTAGTTGCTATAGCTGAAAAAGCAATGGATCGTCACACAGGAGCTAGAGGATTAAGAGCAATTGTTGAAGAGTTATTACTAGATACAATGTTTGATTTACCTTCTAATACTGAAGTTGCTAGGGTTATTGTAACAAAGAAAGTTGTGGATGGTGAAAGCGATCCTACTTTAGTGTTTGATAATGAGTTTCTGAAAATGCCTCAAAGCAGACAAGGAATAAAGTAATCTTTAATATTTTATATGTTATGACATCATGGTGTCATCCTTTTTATAGGAATGACACCTTTTTAATTAGTTATTTACCAATTAGCATATATGAATTTTGGAAATATAAATGGCAAGAAAAAAAACAATTATATCTGAAAATAATCTAGAAACAGATGGTTCACTACCATTAATTTATACCGATCATATAGTATTACCACAAACTGTTTGTGTGATTCAGTTTTATGAAATAGCTGATTTTATATTAAATACTCTGAGAGAAGGTATAGATAAATTTATATTATTTGTTAATCCTGCAAATAATCATAATACCAATTTTCAGATAAAAAATTTAGATGATATAAATGCAAATCCTCTTTTAGTATGTACAATATTAGAAAGAAATATTTTTAAAGATCGTTCACGCAGATACGTAGTAAGAGTCGAAGGAAGAGCTACTGCTATATCATATAACTTGGAATCTCATAATTTTGATGGTAAAGAATGTCCAATATGCCGTATAAAATATAATTTGAAGAATTTTGAAAAAGATTTATCAAGTGAAGAGATATCAGTTTATAAAGATAGTATATTACAATCCTTTAAAAGTTATATAGAGTATGCTCATGAAGAGTCTGCTGAAAAAGAAAGATTAGTAAAAAGTGCACCAAATCTTTTAGCAACATGTGATTTATTAATATCTTTTTTAAATCTTAGTGAAAAAGAAAAATTCGAATATTTAAAATATGATACATTAACCCAGATTGTTATAAAGACAAAATCAGCTTTGGATAGTCTTTTTTACAAAGAAAAAATTGAGAAAGAAATAAAAGCAAAAGCTAAAGAAGCTATTGATAAAAATCAAAAGCATTATTATTTATCAGAACAGTTAAAAGTTATTCAAAAAGAAATATCAAAGCTTTATAATATACCTACAGATCAAGACCAAGATGATCCAGAGCTAATAGGTGAATCAGCTGCTATTGATGAAATTTCCAAAATGAAAAAACGCGTTTCAGAATCAGGAATGCCAAAAGAAATAGCTGAAAAATGCTATAGTGAAATTAAGAAATTGTCAATGCAGTCACCTTTAAGTCCTGATAGTGGAATAGTACGTAATTACATTGAGACTTTGCTTAATTTACCTTGGACCCAAAAATCAGAAATAAATAAAGATTTATCAACTGCAGAAAAAATTTTAAATCAAGATCATTATGGTCTAGAAAAAGTAAAAGAAAGAATTTTAGAATATTTAGCTGTTCAAAGTAGATCCGATAGACTTCATTCTCCTATTATCTGTTTAGTAGGACCTCCTGGAGTTGGTAAAACTTCTCTTGGTAGATCTATTGCAAAGGCAACTGGTCGTGAATATGTTCGTATTGCTCTAGGTGGTATGCATGATGAAGCTGAAATAAGAGGTCATCGTAGAACTTATTTGGGAGCGTTACCAGGTAAAATTATTCAAAAAATGACCAAATGTGGAGTAAAAAATCCACTATTTTTATTGGATGAAATTGATAAAATATCTCAAGATACCTTGAGAGGTGATCCATGTGCAGCTCTATTAGAAGTTTTAGATCCTGAACAAAATAAGTGTTTTGCAGATAACTACCTAGAAGTTGATTATGATTTGTCAGATGTAATGTTTATGGCAACATCTAATTCAATGAATATTCCACCTGCACTTATTGATCGTATGGAAATTATTAATCTATCTAGTTACACAGAAGATGAAAAGTTGCATATTGCTCAAAAGCATTTAATACCAAAGCAATTTGAGGCTAATGCTGTAAATAAGAATGAAATATCAATAAATAAAGATGCTGTTATTGAGCTAATAAGAAGATATACCCATGAAGCAGGTGTAAGAAATCTTGAACGTGAAATAGGTAGACTATGTCGTAAGGGGATAAAGGAAATTTTACTCTCTAAAGGAAAAACTAAATCTATAAAAATCAATGCTAAAAAAGTGATAGATTATTTAGGACCAGAAAAATACGACTTTGGAGCAATGCGTTCTGAAAATAAAGTAGGTATCGTTAATGGTTTAGCCTATACATCAGTAGGTGGTGATATATTAACAATCGAAACTGTTGTAGTTCCAGGTGTTGGAAAACAAGTATTTACTGGAAAGCTTGGTGATGTTATGAAAGAATCCATAGCAGCAGCAATGACTGTAGTTAGAGCTAGAAGTTCTCAGTATGATATTCCTAAAGATTTTTTAAAGACACATGATATTCATATTCATTGCCCTGAAGGTGCAGTTCCAAAAGATGGACCTAGTGCAGGTATTGCAATGTGTACTGCTATTTTAAGTGCCATGACTAATGTAAAAGTCAGAGGTGATGTGGCAATGACTGGTGAAATCACCTTACGTGGGGAAGTTTTACCAATTGGTGGATTGCGTGAAAAACTTTTAGCAGCACAAAGAGGTTGCATTAAAAAGGTTTTAATTCCAAAAGAAAATGTAAAAGATCTTGATAATGTACCACAAATTGCAAAAGATTCATTAGAAATTATTCCGGTTAAATATATAGAAGATGTATTTTTAGAGGCTTTAGAGCCAATAGAAAATAAGAAAAATTCTAAGAGATCCTCAAAAAAAGAAGATAAAACCGATAAAACAAAAAAATCTGAAGTTTTAGAAAATAATGTGAAATCAGCAACAAAAAACATTAAAAATGTAAATGAAGTAATTATGAATATTTAGCTATAACAAAAAAAACTTAAAAAAGGTTATTCAAAATAATAACTAAAGAACTCATCAAAAAAATTTTGATGAGTTCACTGTTTTATTTGTTGTTTTTTATTTTTTAGGTTGAATATTTTATTTAAATAGCTTATTAAAAAATAAGGGTAAATAACAGTTGTATTAAATATATAACATACATTTCGCACTTAAAATTTGACAATTATTCTTTGAAAGATTGTG
>JBJFGR010000091.1:0-10181 GCA_051892875.1 Succinivibrionaceae bacterium | reverse complement strand
GAAATTTTTAAAAAAGGAGTTCTAAAAAACAGTGGTGAGAAAGTCTAAAGACGGGATCTTTAGGGTAAAATCACTAAGAGTCTTCATGTTTAACCCATACATATGCACGATGACTCGGATAAATTCTTGTTTTGGATGTTATATGTATATAGGTTATAATACTGTTAACTTAAGATTCATTAATATACATGATAAAAGTTACCATAAAAATTTATCAAGACTAATTTAAATTTTTATAAGTATTCTATACCGAACGAAATAATAAGGAATATAAAGAAAAATATGAGATTGAAATACAGGCTAAAAAATTCGGCAAACTATATCAAATATTAAATTCACCTCATAAAAGATATTTATAGATCTTGGAAAAATAAGATAAAACTAATATTTAAACAATATTTCTGAATAATTAACATAAACAAAAACAGCGACAATAAGTCACTGTTTTTTTATTCATATTATTTCTGTTAGAATCAATTAAACACGCTTTTTGAATTCGTTAGTTCTTGTATCAATTTCGATCCTATCTCCTGTTTTTACGAAATCTGCAACAGAAATAGTAAAACCTGTACCTGCTAATCTAGCTGGTTTGGTAACCTTGCCAGAGGTATCTCCACGAACTGATGGTTCAGTATATTCTACTTCTCTTACGATAGTAATTGGCAATTCAACACTTATAGCTTTTCCGTTATAAAATGTAACAGAGCACTCATCTTCCATACCATCAACTATATAATTTATTACATCACCAAGGAACTCTTTTTCAACTTCAATTTGATTATATTCTTCATCCATAAACACGTACATAGGATCTGAAAAATAAGAGAATGTACAAGTCTTATGTTCTAGAATAACATCTTCCAATTTATCGTCAGCTTTAAAAACAGTTTCTGTACCACCTTCACTTAAAAGATTCTTTAACTTCATTTTTACAACAGCTGCATTTCTTCCTGATTTATTGAATTCTGTCTTCAATACAACCATAGGATCTTTTCCGATCATAATAACATTACCGGCTCTGATTTCTTGAGCAGTTTTCATATTTTAGTTCCTTTTGAATTAATACATCGATAAAATCTAACAAATTATTACATAGATTTTTATTATTTAAAATTGATACAACCCAATATTTATTTAAGTCGCATATTGAGTCATATTCTAGCATAAAATGGTAAAAATTTATAGAAAAAGAGTTAACATCTCCAGTATTAAAACTTAAAAAAGTATTATATATTATTTTAAATATTATATTATCTGAAAATGGTTTCATTTGATCTATTAGTGATTTTAATTTGTTTATATGAGCATTGTCAGCTTGTGGATAAATATTCCATAGAAAAGGTGTTTTTGTTATTATAGCTTGTGTTATACTATCTTCACCTCTAACAATATTAAGATCTGTGTATTTTAAAAGATAATTAAAATCATCTTGATCAATCATGTCAAATTCAATAATTTTTATGTTTTTATAATAATTATCTAATATTTTTTTTAATTTAGGTGTTGATAATAATTTTTTATTTGAGATACTATTTGGTAAAAAGATTAGTATATTAGTTTTTATTTTTTGTAGAATCTCTATTGCATTAGCTAAACAATTATTATCATATGAAAATATTAAAACTTTAAAAAAGTTTGCATACTGTGAGCTTTGACTGAATAAACAATTAATTTTTTTTGTGGCTATTTCTTTTGATATTGTAATAAAGTGATTTTCATAATTTAAACCACCTGTTTTATTGGTAAATCCAGGAAAGAAAAAATATTTTAAAGCATTATTGTTTACTAATGAAGGTAGTTTATGACAACTTTCTATCCAATTTTCTGCTGATAAATATTCTAGATTTATCCAAATGTTTTGTTTTGTTATTTTGTTAATTACTACAGACGGAAGATTACAACCAAATGCTTCTATAATAACATCATGTAATAGAAAATCTTTTTTTTGTTGATCCCATTTTATTATATTAACGTTATGTTTATTTTTTGATATTTTATTAAAACTTTCTATATTATCAACATATAGATAAACTTCTACGTTATTTTTAGATAGTTCTTTTGATAATCGGTAGCAGACACCAATATCCCCATAATTATCAACAACCTTACAAAAAATATCAATTGATAACATTATTACTTTCCAACGCAAAATGTGTTAAATATTTCTGTAAGTAAATCATCTGGCGTGAATTCTCCTAAAATATCGTTTATGTTATTTTGAGCGTATTTTAATTCTTCCGCTGCTATTTCAAATGATAAAGTTTCTTTTATAGAATATTTTGCATTATTCAAATGTTCTAAAATCTTTTCTAAGGACTTTAAATGTCTTCTTCTTGCAGAGAATACCCCCTCATTGGTATTTTGATATGAAACACTATTTTTTAAATGGGTTCTTAATTCATCAATTCCTATATTATTTTTTGCTGATATAGAAATATGTTCATAACCATCAAAAAATGAATAATAATTATTAATTTTTTGATTTAAATCTATTTTATTAAATATTATAGTAAAACTAATTTCATTATTTGTTTTTTCTTTAATCTCATTAAATAAATTAATTTGATCCGAAATATTTTCTCTGCTAACGTCTACAATAAACAAAATTCTATTAGCTTTCTTGATTTCATTCCAAGCTTTATCAATACCAATTTTTTCGACAATATCTTCTGTTATTTGTTTTATCCCCGCAGTATCTATAATGTGTATAGGTAAACCATCAATTTGGATATGTTCCTTTAATATATCTCTGGTTGTACCTTCAATATCAGTTACAATAGCACTATCATTATTACACAGAGCATTTAGTAAAGAAGATTTTCCGACATTTGGTTTACCTGCGATAACTAAATTAATTCCTTCTTGCAATAAAACGCCTTGATGAGCCTTTTTTAAAATAGAGTTGATTTGTTCTATAAGTGATGAAATTTGTTCTAAAACTTTATAATCTGTTATAAAGTCAATACTTTCATCAGGAAAATCAATAGTAGCTTCTACGTATTTACGTAAATTTATAATACGTGTGTTGAATTGTTTTATGAGCTCTGAAAATTTTCCTTGTAAAGAATTTACAGCGCATTTTAGAGCTTGTTCAGAGGATGCGTTTATTATATCAGAGATAGCTTCTGCTTGGGTGAGATCTATTTTTCCATTGATAAAAGCTCTTTCAGTAAATTCACCTGGTTTAGCAATTCTTGTGTTTTTTATATTTAGTATTTCTTTTAATAGAACGTCTAAAACTATAGCTCCTCCGTGACATTGGAATTCGACCACATCTTCACCTGTATAACTATTAGGAGCTTTAAAATAAATACAAATACCTTCATCAATTACTGTACCATCAATTCTATTGAAAGGAGTATATGTTGCATACCTTGGTTTTGGAATATAACCTATGATTGTTTCAATTATATTTGTAACATTCTTCCCTGATGCTCTAACGATACCGATACCACCTTTACCAACTGCTGTTGCTATTGCAACAATAGTATCATCAATCATATACTCCTCTCTTATCTAATTTGATACTTTTACATGTAATCCTACTTTTTCCAAGTGTTTAAAAATTAAATATTGTTGAACAATGGTAACAATATTTGATACTAACCAATATAGAGTTAATCCAGCTGGGAAAGTACAGAACATAAATGTAAATACCACAGGCATTAGAAGAAAAATTTTCTTTTGTAATGGGTCAGTAACAGGGGTTGGAGACATTTTTTGTATGATAAACATAGTTATCCCCATTAAAATTGGTAAAACAAAGAAGTTATCATACGCTGATAAATCATCAATCCAAAGTATGAATGGAGAATGTCTTAACTCTGTAGATTCCATCAAAGTCCAATAAAGAGCTATAAAAATAGGCATTTGAATAAGAATTGGGAAACAACCTCCAAGTGGATTTACGCCTTCTTTTTGGTACAACATCATCATTTCTTGACCTAATTTTTGTCTGTCATCTTTATATTTTTCCTTGATGATATTCATTTTAGGTGTAAGCATTCTCATTTTTGCCATTGAGGTATATTGTTTCTTTGTTAGTGGATACATAATACCTCTAACTAATAGCGTTAAGATTATAATTGCAACTCCCCAATTATTTATATTTACATAATTTAATAATTTATGGATTGTTTTTAAAGCTGTTAATAAAAATTCAGAAATAAAAGCTAACCACCCATAATCAACAGTCAATTCTAAATGATTGGCAATGCTTTTCATTTCATCTTGATTTTTTGCACCTATCCAAAATAAAGTGCTTATGTTATTAACAATTTCACCAGTTTTATAATTTTTTCCACTATTTTCAATACCTACTATAGCTGTTTTGTTTTCATCAGCAGATGTCATAAATATTGTGCTTTTATTAGGTTGAATATTTATAATAGCTGAAACAAAATAATGTTGAATCATACTAACCCAACCGCTTTCATTTGACACAATATTTTTAGGGACAGATAATTCCGATATATACTCAAAAGATTCTTTTGAATATCTTGTATCAAGAGTTGAATATGCTACACCTCTGTACGCAGAGGTTCCAAACATACCTGATTTTTCACTTGGATTATCTTTACTTTGTTGTAACGATGAAATAATAGAAATGTTTGAATCAGAAGATAATTTATCAATATTAAATGAAACTTTTATAGAATGTTGATTTGGAGTAAATTCAAATTTTTTTGTTATTATTGAACCATTTGGAGCTTCATAAGTAATAGGTACAATTAATACGGAATTAGAATCCATTTTAAAATTTTTTTTGTTTACAATATATTTAGGTTTAAGTATATTGCCATTTATTTTTAAATCCGCTGTTGCAAGGTACTTAAAATCATTAGTAATTTTTAGTAAATGAAAATTTTCATTAGAATGTATCTTTTCTTTTTGATCTTTTAAATCTAGATATACAATATCTCCCCCATCTAAATTTACTTTAATCACATAAATGTCTGTTTCTATATTTAGTAAGTCCGTTGCTTCAGTTACTTTTGTTTTGCTGATATCATTTTTTAAAGATAAATATTGATTTTGAAGTGACATTTTTTTGTCATCAGACCATGTAAAAAATATCATCACACTGATAACTAAAAAAATAATAATTGCGGTGTTTCTTTGTGATTTCATAGTGATTACTTTTTGCTGAATTTTCCCTTTGAGGGTGGAACAATATCAACCCCTCCTTTGTTTAGAGGATTACATTTGATAATTCTTTTTAGACCCAAAAAACATCCATAAAAAAAACCATGAATAAGTATGGCTTGTTTTGTGTATTCTGAACAAGTAGGATAAAATCTACATTGATTACCAATTATATGACTCAAAGTATGCTGATAAAAAACGATTAACATCACACTCAGTTTTTGGAGTATATTGATATCTTTTTCCATAGATTCTCAATTAAATAAAATATCTCGTTGTTTGCTAATTTTAATAAATCATATTTAGCAATAACAACTATATCATAACTATTGAGAGAATTTCTATTTTTTCTAAAACTTTCTCGAATAAGCCTTTTTATTTTTGTTCTCCACACAGCCTTCTTAAATTGTTTTTTAGATACAATCAAACCAATTCGGGCTCCATTTAAATCATTTTTTTTAATGAGTACCGTCAAACCCTTAGTTGATAATCTGCAAGGATTATTAAAAACATTATCGAAATGCTGGGGAGTATAAAGTCTATACTCCCTTTTAAAATTCTCTTTAGTCATTAACTGTAGTTAGTCGCATACGACCCTTAGCTCTACGACGTGAAAGAACTTTACGACCATCTGCGGTCTTCATTCTATTGCGGAAACCATGAGTACGTTTGCGTTTTAATACAGAAGGTTGAAAAGTACGCTTCATAATAAAACTCCATAAAAAAATAAAAAAAATAAGCACGGCGATTATAGTTATTACTAAAGAATTAGTCAATTATTATTTTTTTAATATGATAGTTGTTAATGATTTATTTATATATAGTTTAAATTTTAGAGACAATATGATATTATTCTTAACTTTAATTATTTTATTATTTTTGTTATTGTTTCTATAATTTTTTATTTGTAGGTAATGTTGTGTCAAGTTCTGATATTTGGGATAAAATAAAAAATCAATTAAAATCTTATCCTATAGATCCTAATAATAGGTTAAAATTAAAATCTGTTGTTTTGTCGAATTCTCTAAAAGTAAAGGTTTTGATAAGTGGAAATGATTTTATTCTTCTTGTACCTAGTAGACCTATAAAATCTATTTTAGAAAAAGAGTTTTTAGTGCATATAAAACAAGCTATACACGATGTTATGCAGAAAGCTTATGACGTAAGTATTGAAATACAATCTCAGTTTGCGTTGAATAAAAAATTAAGTCAAGTTGTTAATAATAATGATCTTGTTAAGCAAGAATTTTCTCAAAATGTGTTGTCTTTAAAGAAAACGAACCCTATAAAAATAGATGAATCTGCATTTCCACCTAGTAATAAATCTTTTGGTAGTTTTAATAGTAATCAACAACTTGTTAATAACTCAATGTTAAACACTTCGATACCTAATAGTAATTTTGTGGATATTGATTCTAGTGATATAGAAAATAATAAATTTTATAGAGTAAATTCTATACAAGAAGGTAAAGTTTTCGATAATTTTATAGAGGGCCCTACAAACAAAATTTTGTGTACGAACGGTAAAGAAGTTGCAAAAAATCCTGGAGATCCTGTAAGAAATCCTTTTTTTGCTTATGGAGATACAGGTTTAGGAAAAACGCATATTTTGTTTGCTATAGGTAATGAAGTTTTAAAACAATATCCTAATAAGAAAGTTATGTATGTAACTTTTGATCAATTCTACTCAGATTTTATCATTGCTTGTGAAGATTTTAAGAAGTCTGGTTATGATCAGGGGTTAATTAAACAATTTAAATATTTGTATAGAAATTTAGATGTTCTATTGATTGACGATATGCAAGAATTAGAAAGATTTAAAAATATAGAAAATGAATTTATTGCCCTTATGAATGATATAATAAATTCATCTAATCAGATTGTATTCGCGGCTAGTTGTCATCCCCATGAATTAAGAAAAGTTGATGAAAGATTAAGAAATAGATTTTTATCAGGTGTTTCAATAAAAGTTGAACCTCCTGATTTAGATACTAGAAAAAAAATTATAGAAGAAAAATCGAAAGAAATGGGGGTCTGTTTTGATAAGCAATGTGTAGACTTTTTAGCTAATAAATTTCAAACTAATGTTCGTGTTATTGAGGGTCATATTAAAACTATAGCCGCCTATGTATCAAGTGACACAAAGGTTACTTTGGATGTAGTTAGAGATGCCTTAAGAGGTGTTTTAAAATCTCAAGCTAAATTAATAACAATAGATAATATTAAACAAATAGTTGCAGACTATTTTAAAATCACTGTTAAGGATATTGAAGCTAAAAATAGACATAAAAATGTAGCATATGCAAGAATGATGGCTATGAAAATTGCGAGAGAATTAACAGGTGAAAGTTTTCCTTCAATAGGGAAAAAATTTGGAGGGAAAGATCATTCAACAGTCATGCATGCAGATAAAAAGATTTCAGCACTGATTAATAGAGATGAGCAAGTAAAGTCTGATTATGAAGTATTAAAAGCTCAATTAGCATAAAAGGATAATTGTATGATTAGATTTAGTATAGGTAGGGAAGATTTATACAAACCCTTAGAGCAAATATCAGGACCAGCTGGTATTGGACCAAAAGGAGAGGTTATAACATCTAATGTTTTATTTGTTGTAACAAAAAATAATAATGATTATATCAAAGATGCTAATTATGTTTTACAAATGACCTGTACTGACACGGAAATAGAAATGATTACAGAAGTAGGTCTATTTTCTGATGATATAGAAGAAGGTGATGTTACTGTAAACGTAAAAAAATTACTAGAAATAATAAAATCTTTACCCGAAGGTTCTTATATTACTTTTAAACATGATTCAAAAGATGAAAGAAATTTGGTTTTAGAAACATCTAAAAATAAATTTTACTTAGTTACTTTACCTACAAGTCAGTATCCAAATATTGATGTTTTAAATACCGCATATACATTGAAGATTGAAGGATCTAAATTATTAAATTTAATGAAGACTACTTTCTTTTCTATGGCACAAGAAAGTTATAGATTTTTTTTAAATGGTATGAGATTTTCTATAAACCATGAAGAACCTTCTGTTTTGAACATTTATACAGCTGATGGTCATAGATTAAGTTTACAAAGAGGTGATTTATTAGAACCTTGTATTATTCCTGAAATTTGCAATGATAAAGAGGGGTTTATTTTTCCCAAAAAAGGTGTTTCAGAGGTCATAAAACTTTTATCCATAGAAAAAGAAAGTATTGTAGAATTTTTTATTAGTAATAATTCGCTAAAAACAACAATCAATGGAATAACAATTATTAGTAAGTTGATATCAGCTGTATACCCAAATGTGTTAAGTGTAGTTCCAAATAAATGCACACGGTTTATTGTTGTTAATAGGGAAGATTTTAAGAGCACCTTACAACGTGTTTCTATATTGTGTAACTCAAAAAGCCAAGCTATAGAAATTATAGTAAACAACAATGTGTTAATGATAAAAGCAAAGAATAATCAGCATGAGGAAGCTAGTGAAATTGTTGATATGATTAATTATGATGGAGATGACTTTGAACTAGCTTATAATGTTAGATATTTTATTGATGTATGTAATGCTATAAACACTAAAAAAATAAAAATATCTATGGCTGAAAGTTCAAATAATGCAATGTTAGAACCTTTACCAGAAAAAGACGAAGAAGCAAGTTTTGCTAGGTATATTATAAGTAGAGTTGTTATCTAATGCTATGTTTTTGCATGATATAAAAATAATGCAATTTAGAAATATAGATAATAAATTTATATCATTTACTCCTAATATAAATTGTATATTGGGAGTAAATGGTTCGGGTAAAACTTCTATTTTGGAAGCTATATATTATTTGTCGGTAGCTAAATCTTTTAGAACTCAGAATAATACGTCAATCATCAATTTCAATAGTAATGAATTCTATGTTGTAGGAAATTTTGAAAGTGACAGTCTAAAGTATTGTATTGGTGTTAATAGAAAAAATAATGGTAATCTTAATATAAAAATAAATAGAGGTAATATTACAAGAGTATCTGATTTAGCCTCGCTTAATTTTATTATTCCCATTATTTCTAAAAGAGGTGATAATCTTGTTGAAGCACAACCCCAGACAAGAAGAGCTTTTATCGATGAGGGGTGTTTCTATAATGACAAGTTTTATTATAGTGATATTGTAAAATTTACTAATATCATTAAAAATAGAAATGCTATATTAAGTTCAAAAAAGGATCTATCATTATTAGATTATTGGAACTATGAATTTACTAACATATCTGAGATTATTACTAGTAAAAGAAAGAATTTTTTTCAAAACTTTTATTCTATTTTATTAGATATTATTAAAGAAATTTTACCAAATTTTGTAGATTCGTTATCTATAGATTTTTTTAAAGGTTATAAAAGTGATATATCAATTGACGATTATTTAAAACAAATATATTCTAAAGAAATGATTTTTGGTTATTCTTTAGTGGGACCTCATAAAGCAGATTTTATAATAAAAATTGGTAATCAAAAAGCTAATGATATATTATCAAGGGGACAAAAAAAGGCCTTAACTATCATTTTTAAGCTAGCTCAGGGAGTGTTGTATAATAAAATTGTTGGTAAAAATTGTATATATTTAATTGATGATATTTCGGCAGAGTTAGATACTGATACA
This sequence comes from Succinivibrionaceae bacterium, assembly GCA_051892875.1. Classification (GTDB taxonomy): domain Bacteria; phylum Pseudomonadota; class Gammaproteobacteria; order Enterobacterales; family Succinivibrionaceae; genus JBJFGR01. Next base: position 387 of record JBJFGR010000091.1, on the reverse strand, counting down.
GTAAAAAGGATAATAAATTATATAGAAAAATTATCAATGAATAATCAATTTTTTATAACATTTATACCCAATAATTATAAAAAAGATCAGTTTTTACTAAAGCATAATATTATATATTTATCATAGCTAAGTTCCGCTAATCATTAGGAACTATAAAATTATATAAATTGTTAATGGTAGGGATTAGGATAAAAACTAGACATATTTAACTTTAAGTATGGTTTAGTTCGTATTGCACACTACTGATTCCTCTAAACGTTTTTTATATTTTGTCAATAAAACCTTTACAACCTAAATTCCGTCCAAAATTATATAGTACCATCTAAATATCTATCCTACATTCCGCAGTTGAATTGAATATTTAATAATTGTGATTTATATCAAAAT
>JBJFGR010000090.1:0-2084 GCA_051892875.1 Succinivibrionaceae bacterium | reverse complement strand
ACCTAAGATCGCATAGAATCTTGGTTGGTATGTTGTTTTCCATCTAATTTAAGTGAAAAACTTGAGTTAGTAAATTGTGATAAAACATCCAAAATGTAGTAAAATTGATAAATAAAGAATTATATTATTTATGTTTTAGATGAAATGTTTAAGTTTTTTGAACAATTAATAGAACCTTTTCCTAAAGAGCAGATACAGCAGCCACCTGCTACTTTTTTAAAATTTATTATATTCTATACAAGAGGTGTATGGAAATATCTTTTTTTTGTTTCAATACTATCAGCCTTAATAGCTATGGGGGAAGCTCTATTTTTCTTTTATATGGGAAAATTTGTTGATATTTTAACGCAGAGTACCCCAAGTACTTTTTGGCGAGATAATTCATTGGTGTTTGTATCATTTTTTGTGATGTTATTAATTATATTGCCGATACTTATTTTGTTACATCATTTAATTTTGAATCAATGTATTAGAGTTACTTATCCTATGCAGATAAGATATAGAATGCATAGATATTTACTTAGACAAAGTTTATCTTTTTTTAATAACGACTATGCTGGTCGTATATCACAGAAGGTTATGCAGTCAGCTCTTGGCGTTAGAGATACTGTATTAAAATTTTGTAATGTAATAGTTCACATGTTAGTCTATTTTATAACAATGTTAGGGATGTTAGCTGAAACAAATGTTTATCTTATGTTGGTTATGTTTTTATGGCTAATCGTATATATTGTAATAATGTTTAAATTCATTCCTAAATTACGCAATATTAGCAAAGATAATGCTGAAAAAAGATCAATAATGGTAGGTGGGGTGGTTGATAGTTATTCTAATATACAAACTGTTAAATTGTTTTCAAAAAATTCAGAAGAAGAAAAATACGCTGTTGAGAAGTTTGGTAATTGTATGGAATCTGAATTTAAAATGATGCGTACAGTTACAAAATTTGATTTAAGTGTGCAGTTTTTAAATTATATTTTAATATGCAGTTTAGTTGCGTTATCTCTTTATTTATGGGTAAATAATTTAGTTTTATTAGGAGCTATAGCAGTTTCTTTAGGTTTAGCAATAAGAGTTAATAATTTATCACAGTGGGTTATGTGGGAAGTTGGCCTACTTTTTGAGAATATTGGAAATGTTCAGAATGGTATGGAGACAATCAGTAAACCTTTAGAAATTATTTATCCTGAAGATTCAGAGAGGGTTCCCAAAAATATGCATTCTGAATTTAGTGATAATATAATTACTTTTAAAGCGGTTGGGTTTTCTTATAATAATAAAGTTAAAGTTTTTGATAACCTAGATTTATATATTAAAAAAGGAGAAAAAATCGGGATTGTAGGGCATTCAGGAAGTGGAAAAAGCACATTGGTAAATTTATTACTACGTTTTTATGATGTAGATAAAGGTCAGATACTAGTAAATAATCACGATGTTAAAGAATATTCCCAGGATGATTTACGTTCATTGTTTGCGATGGTAACTCAAGACGTTTCTTTATTGCATCGTAGTATTCGGGATAATATTTTATACGGAAATACTAATTGTTATTCTCAAGATGTTCTAGAATTAAAAATGAAGGAAGCTGTAAAACAAGCAAATGCTATGGAGTTTATTGAAAAATTATGTGATGCAAAAGGTAACAAGGGATTTGATACTATTGTTGGTGAACGAGGTACAAGGCTTTCAGGTGGTCAACGTCAACGTATAGCAATAGCTAGAGTTATCTTAAAGAATGCCCCTATTTTGATACTAGATGAAGCAACCTCAGCTTTAGATTCAGAGAGTGAGATAGCTATAAAAGATAATTTAACAAAATTAATGGAAAATAAAACTGTAATAGCTATAGCTCATAGATTATCGACAATTGCTGCTATGGATAGGTTGATTGTTCTTAAGGATGGTGAAATTGTAGAGAATGGTACACATGAGGATCTGTTAAAGTTGAAAGGGATTTATGCAAGTCTTTGGAATAAGCAAACAAACGGTTTTATAGGAAAATAACTGCGAATAAATTTTTTTTATATGATACCTGACTTTCGAATTTATCGGCAAATTCTTGTGAGAATTTTAAAAATTCTAAA